>CALQKL020000198.1 GCA_943331145.2 Chitinophaga pinensis | reverse complement strand
TTATTTGCTTCATGGGGAAGAAGATTATTATATCGATCAAATTGTAAATTTTGCAGAACATAAAATTCTTTCTGAGTCGGAATCTTCTTTTAATTTATCGGTTTTTTATGGTAAAGATGCCGATTGGACAAATGTAGTTAATGCTTGTAAGCGTTATCCTATGTTTGCCGATAAACAAGTTGTTATTTTAAAAGAAGCACAAATGATGCGCTCATTGGAGTCTTTTGAATCTTATATCGAAAATCCTCTAAAGTCTACAATTTTCATTATTGCATATAAAGGCAAAACGCTTGATAAACGCTTGCGTGTTCATAAGTTGATTCAAAAAAATGGTGTCATTTTCGAATCGAGTAAGGTAAAAGATTATGAATTAAATGCATGGATTTCTAATTTTATTTCTGCTAAAGGATTGAAAACTTCATCCAAATGTGTAACATTACTTGCCGAGCATATTGGAAGTGATTTAAGTAGAATTGATAATGAAATTACAAAGTTGCGTATCAATTTAAAAGATAAAATTGAAATTGAAGAATCAGATATTGAAAAATATGTTGGTATTAGTAAAGAATATAACGTATTTGAATTACAAGTTGCCATCTGTCAGAAAAATTTGAGCAAGGCCATTCAAATCATTAATTATTTTGAGGATTCACCAAAAGAAAATCCCATACAAAAAATCATTCCAGCATTGTATAGTTTTTTTGGCAAAGTACATGGCGCCTATGGAATGAACAATACAGATTCCAATTCGTTAAGGCCTTTATTTTATAATAATACAAGCGCTGTAAATAATGCACAGCAAACGATGAAGCACTATGGTTTCAATGGTGTTGAAAAAATAATACTACTTCTAAATCATTATAATCTAAAATCACTTGGGGTAGGCGATTCTGGTACAGAAGGCGCTTTACTCATGAAAGAAATGGTGGTAAAAATGATGTTGTAAAGAGGTATATTGTTTTGGGGCTAAAAATCTTCAGCCCCAACAATATCGATTATAAATTTTCAACACCCACAACCGCATCTAAATTAATAGCACCATACACATGAGGAAAAGATTCTTGCAAACTTGGAGAAAGTTCGTTTATTATTTCAGCCTTAAGTTTTGTTTCATCAACACTTAATTTTACTAAATCTATTTTTCCTTGAAAGTATCTTTCCAATACACCATCAATTTGATGTAATTGACTCATATGAATAAATCCTTCTTTTTGTAAAGATGCTGCTTCATATTTCCCGATTGTTAGTGCATTTTCCCACTCCGATTTTGTTGTGATGTGATAAATCATAATTCTAATTTTTTTGCAAGCAATTGTAGCTCTTCTTTTTTATATTGATTGGGTAAATCATCAAAGCATTTACTTAATTCTAACAACAAAAATTTAATCACTTCTTTATTGTTCATTAGCTGTAGTTCACTTACCTCAAATGATTCTGCATTTTTTATTAAGTAATTTAAAATTTCGTTTTTAGTGTACATCTGTCCCGAAATAGGGTCTATAAAAAAAGATATCTTTTTTAAGTCTTCGGTATTGTGTTGTAGTAAATCAATTTGCTCTTCGCAAAAAGCAAGAAGGAAATATTTGTGAATGCGTATAGCCGAAACCGGTATGTCGAGTAAATTACAGAGGATCAAATATAGGATTCCGTTTCCAATTCCATTGCCGTTTTTTGATTCTAATGTTTTGTTTATTAAAAAAAGATCCGGTTTATCGTAAGTGATTTCAGTTCCTTTTTGCTGATGATAATTGTATAAAATGCTGTTGAATACATTTATTTTTTCAATAGGAGTGAGGTAGTGATTTAGTTCAAGCCAAATGTTTCGACGTAGCTTTTCAATTTGAAGTAAAACTAAATTGGCTTGAATTTCAGGGTAATGAAATTTAGCTACAATTAAAGCCCCACCTAATAAATTTGATGTTTCATCTTTGTTCCAAGCATCAAACTCATATGATAACTCATTAAAATGCAGTTTGTGAATCAACATTTCAATACGCTCTTGAGTACTTTCATCTGTTTCCTCTTCCCATTTTTTTTCAAGATTTGGAATAATCTGCTTACCTAAAGAAACGAGTTTGTTGGAGATAGAAGAAAACACTTCCTGATCAGGATCTTCAATTAAATTTAATAGGGCTTTTATTTCGTTGTTTTCTTGCAAGTGTTCAATATTCTTTTTCAAGTGTAATATCGAACTTTAATAAATAACTTGGTTTTTAAATTTTCCACAATGGATTTAAAAATGTTAATGGAAGATTTTAGTTCTCGAAATAGATAATATTTGATTGGGGATAATATAGATGTTATTTTGATTTAAATTCAGCTTCAAATTCTAACTAAAAAATTGATTTCATCGAAAATGAAAATAAACAGAGATTAATTTTCTATTGTAATCTCGCCTTTGTAAACAAATGTTGCTGGGCCACATAGCCAAATGTCTTTAAAATTTTGGTCGTCTATTTTATTAAACTCAACACTCAGGTGACCGCCCAAAGTTTTAACTTCCACACGATTAAATCCACGTTCATTATGCGCAAATATCAATGCAGCAGCCGTTACACCAGTTCCGCAACTTAATGTTTCGTCTTCAACTCCACGTTCGTATGTTCTTACAAAAATCGAATCGTTGTCTAGTGATTCAACAAAATTTACATTAATGCCTTCTTGTTCAAATAGTTTGCTGAATCTGATTTCACTTCCCGATTTACTCACATTGATATTTTCTATATTTTCGGCTGGTTTTATAAAATGAGGAGAACCTGTGTTTAATATGTAGTGTCCTTTTTCGTGAATAACTTCTATTACATCATTCATGCGCAATTTTACGCCTCCATTTTTTTCAATTTCGGCTTCATGTAAACCATCAATAGCCAGAAATGTATAGGAGAGTTTATGTATTCCCAAATCAAAAGCAAATTTCACCATACACCTTCCTCCATTGCCACACATGGTACTTTTTTTCCCATCAGCATTATAATAAATCATTTCAAAATCAAATTGATCATTACTATTCATCAACATTAATCCATCAGCACCGATTCCATATTTCCGATGGCATAATTGCTCAATGATTTCGGTGTTTAAGTTATTGATTAAACCTGCTCTGTTGTCTAGAATGATGAAATCATTTCCCGTTCCTTGATATTTGAAAAATGATAAGGTCATATGCTTGATGCTGAGATGGTTTCTAAAACTTTTAAAATTAATTTGTCAATTGCAGCCAAACTATCCTTGCTAAATTCTTTTGAAATTCTGTTTGCAACAATGGCATTTAGCGAAAGGCAATGGTGTCCAAGTATTTTACACATGCCATAAATTGCGGAAGTTTCCATTTCGAAATTTGAAATACGGTGTTGCCCAAATTGAAACGTGGTTAAATTGTCAATCAAATTTGGATTTGATAATCCCATACGCAACACCCTTCCTTGAGGTCCATAAAAGCCAGGACAGGTTACGGTGATACCTTGATGGAAATCTTGAACAAATTCTTTTATCAGCATTGCGCTAGCAGTACTAATATAAGGCCTTGAAACTCTGTTATTGATTTGTGTATGGTCGTTAAATGCTTGTATAATCTGGTTTTCAGCATCATTGTGCGTGTGTTGATAAAAATGAAGCAAGTTGTCAAGCCCCAATCCATGCGTACCTGCAACAAAACTATCTACAGGGATTTCTCTTTGCAAAGAACCACTCGTGCCAACACGAATGATGTTGAATTTTTGTATGGTTTCTTTTACCATTCTCGTTTCTAAATCAATATTTAATAAAGCATCTAGCTCATTTAATACAATGTCAATATTGTCTGGCCCAATTCCTGTGCTACAAACAGAAATTCTTTTATTGCCTAAAAATCCAGTATGGGTGACAAATTCTCTATGTTGGTTTCTATATTCAACACGATCAAAATGTTTGCTGATTTGTTTTACACGCTCTGGATCTCCAACTACTAATATGGTTTGTGCTATTTCCTCTGGTCTACAATCTAAATGATAAATAGCCCCTCTTTTATTAATGATTAATTCTGATGATTCAATTTGCCGCATATTTTTTATTTTTTGCCATTAAAAAAAGAAATTTATTCAATTTTTTAATGCTGTTTTAATTTTATTTTTTGATATCTACAAAATTTGATGTTTTCAATTTTAATTTATGAATAAAAATACCTTATTTTGTGGCATTAATAGAAAATTAATTAAACACTTTCAATGGTCCTTTGGCCGAGTGGCTTAGGCAAAGCTCTGCAAAAGCTTCTACAGCGGTTCGAATCCGCTAGGGACCTCACCTAAAATGCCTGATTGGA
>CALQKL020000197.1 GCA_943331145.2 Chitinophaga pinensis | reverse complement strand
CCATAAATCACCGGTGTTGAAGTTGAAAATTCATTTTGCAATTTCTCTTCCTTAACATGCTTTCTTTCTGCAAATTCCAATTGAAACAATAAACCCTTTGTTTTTGTTTGTGCCTTTGCATATTCTAAAAACCCTCCTGCCCCATCATTTGTTAATTTAAACCCAGCAACAAATTGCTTTTTAAATTTCAAAACACCTTCCTCTTCTTGCTTTACAATTGCATCTATACGCTGTTGCTTCTCTTGTCGATGTGTTTTTTTATTTGTTGGCACTTCTTGACCAAATGTTGTAATAAAAAAACCAGTGCTTATGATTAAAATAAATAAATGCTTCATGTTTTGTGTTTACTAAGTAAATTTAGGTAAAAATACAACGATGTTGCTGAACTTCGATATCCAACTTTAAGATCGTTTTATTTATTTCTATTTTTTACAACTAAATTATTAAAATATGACAGCTTCAATTCTTTACGAAGGGCATTTAAGGTGCACTTGCACACATTTACAAAGTGGTTCAATTATTGAAACCGACGCTCCTACAGATAACAAGGGAAAAGGCGAAAGGTTTAGTCCAACCGATATGCTTTGCGTTTCTTTGGCCACTTGCATTATTACAACCATGGGCATTAAAGCCGAATCGATGGATATCGATCTTTCAGGTACAAAGGTTGACGTTACCAAGCACATGATCAGCGATCCTAGAAGAATTGGCAAAATTGAAATATCCTTGCACATTCCCAATAGAGGATTAGGCGAAAAAGAAAAAAACCTTATGGAACTAGTTGGCGCTAGTTGCCCTGTTAAAAAAAGCTTACATCCCGATATGGACATTTCCATTATTTACAACTGGATTTGATGTTAGTACGATATCTTTTCTAAAAATGGCATTTCCAACGGCACATTCCAAACATTTTTTTTCAACACAAAACTTGGTTTTCAATTGAATAAAAGCTTGTGAGTCGAAGGCGGATTTGTGAATTATGCCCAACTGCATAAATCCATTGGTGATTTCATTTTTTTCGGAACACATTTGTGACAACCAGTCCAATGATGTTGATTTAAGCTGTTCAAACTGATGGTAATTACCATAAGCAAACAATAGATTTACGCCAACATTTATCAGTAATAAATTAACTTGTTGTGCACCTGTTGTTTTATTTGAAAATGTCGACTTTTCATTAAACCGGTAATGCGTATTCCAGTATTCAGACGTTTGCATGGTAAACAAATCCTTAAGTGAATGTGCATTGTCTATTGAAATAATTTTAGACAAAATTTTGTCTTGGTGATGAAAAAAATATGCCAATTGCGCCAATCGAATGGTTGGAAAATTTGCTGGACGCATTCTTAAAAAATGAATCAAAATTTTTGGTTGCCGAAGATTATATTTCTTTTTCAAATACAAATACTCTTTCAATAATTGTTTGGGATATTCTTCTTTATGATCAGGTGTAAGTAATCCGGCTTGTCCAAATAACAATGCTTCTAATTGAAATAATGATTCTTTGTGCCTAACCAAGATATTTAATGGCAGTGATATTGACGTTTGTTCAAAAGCTTCTCCATTTATTTTTCCGCCCATACATTTTGCCAAAACCCAATAACTCATTTCCTCCCAATTTCCATTTGCCTTTTTTAAAAGATCGTACATCAACAGCGATTTAGATTCCAAACGCTCCACCACCAGACGCTCTTTCCATTTTTCCCAAATGATGGGTTCTACTTGATGTATATTTTTTTCACAATGAATGAATGTACTTAACTGATGAATCTGATTATATTTTGAAAGGAGCATTTTTGGAACAAGGGGTTTTAAACAAAGCGTTGGAAAAGGAAAATGGATAGAAGCATCAAAATTCCAAACCACATGTAAGATTACATTGTTATAATGCTCATCATCACTATGTTTATGCAACGCCCAATCAACAGAATTGATGTGAATTTCGATACTACCTACCCATAAGGTATTATTTAATTTAATTCTTGATTCCAAAAAATCGGGACCTTGATTTTTATTGTGTATTCCGGGCTGTATGATTTGCAATTGTTGATGATCCGAAGTTTCAATATCTGTTTTATTAAACAATTGATATTGCCAAATGTATTGCAGTAGTTTTTCATTCATTTGCATTGATTTAATTTTTAATCAACACAAAACAAAAAAAATACGTTTAGATTAAATACGTTTTTGCACCCATAAAAAACTAGAAAATCACTTTACAAAAAAGAGAAAATAATCAATAACGTGTGAGGCAAATTAAAGACATTGTACCACTCTGCTAACAGGTAGACCCATTACATTATAAAAATCACCTTCAATAGATTTTATGCCAACCACGCCAATCCATTCTTGAATTGCATAAGCACCAGCTTTATCGTATGGCTTGTATTTCTTTACATAAAACTCAATCTGAGCTTGGGTTAAAGGATGAAAAGTGACTTCAGTAACATCGGCGAAAGCGATGGGATTTTCAGATTTATGAATATACACACCTGTAATTACCTGATGCTTTTTTCCAGATAATTTATTGATGATTTCTATTGCGTTTGCTTCATCTGTTGGCTTACCAATAATTTCATTTTCACAAACCACAATGGTGTCGGCAGCAAGAATGGGGCAAGTTGGATGATGTATTTCCAACACTTTAAGTGCTTTATTTTTAGCAATGTGTATGGCCACTTCAGAAAAGCTCAACCCTTCAGGATAAGTTTCATCTGAATCGCTGACCAAAACCTCAAATTCAATTTCGGCCCATTCTAAAAGTTGCTTTCTTCTGGTTGATTGAGATGCTAAAATGATTTTCTGTTGCATAATTTAATTTATAAAAACAGCATGGATAAAATTCCTGCTAGCATAATGAGTTTGAGTAAACTGCTAATTTTATGATATTGATTTGGGATCGTTGCTTGCTTTAATTTTTTTAATACAATCAACAATGGCAATGAAATCAATAAAAAACTTAAAGCCGCAATTAAAGGATTTCCCAATTGCCAAGAATAACCTTGAATGACGAGCAAACCCATTACGGCTACTATAATCCAAACGCCTGCAAATACTTTAGTAGATGGCACGCCCCAAGCAATTGGCATTGTTCTACAACCAAATTGCTCATCTCCTTGCATGTCCTCAAGGTCTTTTACAACTTCTCTAATCAGTGAAATGATAAATGCAAATCCAGCATAAACCACCGTAAACTTATATAATTTGCTTAAGTTGATTTCATTATTTTGAATGAAAAACTGTCCCATTTTAAATGGAGGAATGCAGAATAAATAGATAACCAATATTACCCAGGCCGTTAAAAAAGAAACCACTACATTTCCCAAAAGCAATTTCTTTTTAAAATTTGTAGAATAAAACCATAGCAATAAAACAGTAATGCTGTTGATGATTAGGATAAGCCATTGATGGGTAAAATAACTTACAAATGCGCTGCAAATGATACCTGCAATGGAAAAAAACAAATGCCAGAAAATAGCCCAACGCCTTTTAATAATTTTATCAATTACCAAACTTTTGGGTTTGTTTATGCCATCAATATGAAGATCAAAATAATCGTTTATGATATAACCACCGGCAGCGATTAAAAGGGAGGCAATTACCAGTAAAATAAAAGGCAATTGAAACTTGTAAAATAATAATGACCGGAAATTTGTGAATTTCGTACCTATCTGAGTGTAGAATAATAATTGAGTTAACGCAATAAAAAATAAGTTCGGCCATCTAATTAGTTTAAAAAATGCCCGTAACAATTGCATCATTGCTGTTAATTTATTTTGAAGTTACAGTAGTGTCTAAATCCCAATGATCATTTAATTTGAGTACTTTTTCTATAATGTCGCGCACACAACCTTCACCACCATTTATGGGAGAAATATAATTGGAAATGGATTTAATTTCAGAAACGGCATCTGCAGGGCAACAAGCTAATCCAACCAATTTCATAGCTTGGTAATCGGGAATGTCATCGCCAATAAATAAAACTTGTTCTTTTGTAAAATTCCCTTTATTGATGATTGTATATAATAAAGTGGCTTTGTCTTTTATGCCTTGATGCACTTCGTTGATGCCTAATTTTTTCAACCGATTGGAAACAGCTCCACCATCAGTAGCTCCAGAAATGATTACAATTTGATATCCTTTTTTAACGGCAAGTTGCAAGGCATAACCATCTTTTACATGCATGGTTCTTGCCATTTCAAGCGATTCGAGCAACAATATTTTACCATCAGTGAGCACGCCATCAACGTCCATCACCATGAGTTTTATTGGTTTAAATTGTTGCAAAATGTTCATCTGAAAAATTAGCTTTTGTATTTTTCGGGGAAAGATTAATTAACCCTTTCT
>CALQKL020000196.1 GCA_943331145.2 Chitinophaga pinensis | reverse complement strand
TTCATTGTTTAAAAAAGCCAATCAATATAGAAAAAATAATCATTTGCCTGATAACGAATTTGTAATCTTATTAACAGACATTGCGAATAAACAAAATTGGTTTGCTGCATTGGATGAATCTATGCCATACAATGGTTTTATTCATACAGCAGATTGGGATTATTATATCAAATGTTCTGCCGCTTTTCCAATTGCTTATGAAGTAATTGCGCTTGTTTTACAAAAGCACATGTTTGATGGATTGTATGAACTTAGAACAAGGGTACATGAGAATCCCATCGGATGTGTAAACGATTTGTGTATTCATAAAAGAGAAATCATTTTAAAATTAAGAACTGGCGATGTTTGCGAAGATTGCATTGAAAAAGCTGCTGGAAAAATGAGTGTTCACGAATTACATCATGCTTTACACATAATGAGTTCGTTGAGGGAAAAAATGTTGTTTGCCCAAAACATGAAAAAGTTTTCGCCATTGAGTACGCTTAAAATTGATCCTAAATACAAGATCTTTTTACCGGAGTTTAATAATATTGAAATCAAACTTCGACCGCTTGAAAAAGCGTTGTACTTCTTATTTATGCGTTATCCAGATGGTATTTATCACAGTAGCTTAAGCGAACATAGAGCGGAGTTGTATGAAATTTATGCATCGATTTCAACCATGGGCGATTTAAATGAAATGAGGTATAGAATAGATGACATGGTGAATGCACTTAGTGATTCTGCTAGCCAAAAAATATCGAGAATAAAAAGGGTATTTGAGGACGCAATTGGACCAGATCTTGCAAAGCATTATTATATCAAAGGCGAATCCGGACAAAAAAAGAAAATTGATCTCGACCCAACGTATTTTAAAATCATTAACAATTAATTGAAATAATATTAATTAATATCGTGAAGTGAAATTTAAAATATATTGTTCTTTTTAAAACCCTAAAATTATGAAGCACAAAAAAATAATAATTCTAATCATATTCTTGTTTATTGGTGCGGTTTCTATTTTAGCCATCGGTAAAATTTGTGATGTAAAGAATCTAAAATGCACTATTGATGAAAACATCAATAAATCAAATGATTTAAATACCAACATCAAAAATGGCATTTATAAAGCTGCGATGGATTTTGCAAATACAACTACTTGGGTATACGATCCTAGCTATTACGCTATAAAATATCCCAATGGCGACGTGCCTTCTGGTGGCGCTTGTACAGATCTTGTAACAAGGGTGCTTAGAAAAAACAAGATGGATTTACAACAGTTGATTCATGAAGATATGGTTTCAAATTTTTCAGTATATCCTAAAAACTGGGGCTTAAATAAACCCGATGCAAATATTGACCATCGAAGAGTACCCAATATCATGACGTATTTTAAAAGGCAACATTATGATGTTTCTATTACAGCTAATGGCAAAGATTACTTGCCGGGAGATATTGTATGTTGGGTATTATCTCCAGGCATAAACCATATTGGCATTGTATTAGAAAATCAGGATGTGTTTCACAACATGGGACCTACATCCAGAATACAGAGTGGTTTCCTTTTTTCGTATAAAATTATTGGTCATTACAGATTACAATTGTAGAAAATAATGAAGCATTTTTTTAAAGTGATATTAGGGATAGTTGTTGTTTTATTATTGTATTTTTTGTTGAAACCAAAACCAATTGTAAAATCAATAAAAGATAAAAATTACACCGATTATACAGTTTACTGCAAAAAAGCATTTGAATATTGTAAAAAAAATAATTTAAATGACGCTTATTTTTTTCTAGTAGATTTATCAGTTCATTCAGGTAAAAAAAGATTTTATGTTTGCGATTTTACAAAAGAAAAAATAACAGATAGATACATGGTTAGTCATGGTTGTGGATCAATGTTTTTATTGTTTTGGAGTAAGGATTGCACGAAAGAAAATGCCGAAATAAGTAATGAAGTAAATAGTCGTTGTTCATCTGTTGGTAAATATATAATTGGTAAAAAAGGTGTAAGCCGATGGGGTATAAAAGTAAATTATCAATTATATGGAATGGATAAAACCAATAATAATGCTTCCAAAAGGGCGATAGTACTACATTCCTGGAATGCCATAAATGATTTTGAAGTTTATCCTGATGGTGTTGCAGAAGGTTATGGTTGTCCTGCAGTATCAAACCATTCGATGAAAGAAATCATCAAAAAAATTGACTCCTCACCAAAAAGAACATTGCTATGGATAATAAAATAAATAACATGAAGGAACAAAAAGAAGTAGATCCGTTTTTATGTGAACGATGTCAACCATTTGGATATTGTTTGGAGAGTACTAATAGGAAAAATAATTACAAATCGATTGCAGAAATCCAAAAAGAAATAAAATTAGAAACCACAGGATTAACCGATCGTGAAATTGCACAATGGGTGCCGTTAAGAACGACCATAAAAGATGCCAATACAAAATTTGGCAAAAAGCTACAACAAGCGCATGAGCTATTTCATCAAGATGAATTTGAGCAAGCTAATTATATGTATCAGGACATGTTGGAAACAAGAAATGATTGCGATGAGGTAATCATTGGCTTATCTGCTTCATTTTATTTTTTGAAAAAATACGATGAAGCATCTTCAACGGTTTTGAAACTACGGATTTCGCATAAACTTCATTACCCAAATCGGTTTTCTATTCAATGCGAAAACAAATTAGATGAAGAAAAAAAAGAAATGATTAATGTTGGAGTAGAAATTGAATCCAACAATTTGATTAAAATAAATACAGTAGTCTAAGTTAATAACAACCCTATATGTCAAGCAGTCTTATTCCTCTTTTTATTTGGTTGATCATTTATTTATTTAGATTAAATGATAAAAAAGAAATCGACCCGAAACCTTTATTTCTCGAGCCTAAAAATAAAGATACTGAACCAGCTGAAGTTCGATTTAAAGACGGTTTTAAAGGAAAGGAGATTAATTATTTTTCAAACAATAGATTGGTAAATGAGCCGCATCTTTTTTATTATTTCAACATGCTTAGCTTACAAGATTGTGCGCAAGTAACCGACGAAACCATTGAATATGCTGCAATTGAAAGATATGCGCTTATCAATAAAGCTGATGATAATAACAATTGGCCAATTGCCAGTAGAGATGTACATGCAGCAAAAGGTTATTTATTAGATCGATGGGCTTATATGACTTATTTGAATTAATCTGAATTGAGAAAGAAATTCAAAATTGTAGCTTTTTCTTTGCTTTGAAAGGATTTAATTTAATTCAATAGCCCATGGATTTAATACCATGGACCATTGAATAATTTATGGTTAATTCATTACAAGATTATGTATGAAATTATAATTGTTATTATCCTCAGATAAAACTTGCATTGGAATTACTTGTGATTTTGTATTAGCATTGATATTTAATTTTTTGAATTCCGCATAGGTTATAAAAGCAAATCGTCCATCATGAACTCCTACAATCATATTTTCTCTATTTAATGAAACGGAAAGATTATTGTCAATTATTTTAAATGTAGTATTTATATTTTTTACAAAAAGATTTACTAAAAATAATTTAATTGGCTCGCCATTTTTATTTACAAAATGAGGTTGAATATAAATTCTATTATTAAGAAATGGAAAATCGCAATTCCAAACCCCAAAACGATTAATTACAAAATCTCTAAAAGCTCGGATGGCCAAATTTTGTTTTTCAACAATTTTATTATGTGCAAGAATTTCTACATTTTTTGCATCAATAATTTTATTCAATCTTTCCGTCTTTTCATTCTCTTTCGCAAATCTTAAATTTTCCAAAGAATCCCTTATATATTGATCTTTGTCAGCCATTTTTCTTTCTTCAATTTTCTTATTATACTTTTTCAATTGACTATCATAGATTCGAATTGCTTTTGCATAATCTTTTTCTTCCAGTACAGGCCTTACTTTATACTCGACCGATTTATTTATTTTTTCAGATGCTTTGATAAATTGAATGTTATACGTTCCGAACTGATTTCCTTTTTTTAGTTTGATATCATCCCATACTATTTTTGAATCTTCCCCATTAAATCTATTTTCAGATTTATCCAATTGAAACTTCAAATTATTATACGCCATCAATTCGGCAAAAGATCCAGAATCGATGGTGACTTTTATAATGGGCAATTCATCGTCTACCTTATAAGGTTGTACTGGTTTTGGCAATTCAATTTCTTCAGCAATCGGACTTTTAACGACTACGTTTGATTTCCCCATAACAAGAATTTCGCTTTTGCCTATATTGACCCATTGTTGTGAAACTGTATCTAAATAGTATAAATTTTGTGCGGGATCTATATTCGATGTTGCAAGATTAATTTCAGGTTTGCTGTTTTTATTGACAAACACTGGCTCTCCATTTTTAAAAGCTTGA
>CALQKL020000195.1 GCA_943331145.2 Chitinophaga pinensis | reverse complement strand
TATTAGGACATTCGGGCTCACATGCGCCACAATTGATACATTCGTCTGTTATTTTAATAGCCATATTCGTAATTTTGATGTAAAGTAATAATATCGAAATGAATTTACAAAATCGAATTGCAATTTTAAGCAAATTAGATGAATATCTTAAATCCAATTCACCTGAATGGGAAACAGTTAAACAAACTGCTTTTTCAAAAAATCCTTGGTTTACAGATACATTTGTCGAAATAGCAAAAAATAATATTGTTCAATATTTTCTAAATCCTCAATTATTGGAAAATTGGTGTGCGCATTATTCGATTCCCAATGAAACAAAAGATAAAAAAAATATTGGGATTGTAATGGCCGGAAATATTCCGATGGTTGGATTTCATGATTTTTTATCCGTATTTATATCTGGTCATCGTCAAACCATTAAACTATCCAGTAAAGACGATGTACTTTTAAAGCACATTATAGATAAATTGACAAGTTGGGATGTTGAAATAAAAAATTTAATTATCGTTGCTGATCAATTAAAACAATGTGATGCATATATCGCAACAGGCAACAATCAATCTGCGGGATATTTTGAAACTTATTTTGGGAAATATCCAAATATTATTCGTAAAAATCGCACATCCATAGCGGTGCTTGATGGAAGTGAAACAGACGCCGAACTTTTAGAATTATCCAATGATGTGCATCTTTATTTTGGATTGGGATGTCGTAATGTTTCAAAAATTTATGTTCCTGAAGATTATGATTTCGTTCCGCTTTTACGTGCATTTGATAATTTTAATGCTTTGGGCAACCACCATAAATTCAGAAATAATTACGATTACCAATTATCAATTTGTTTGATTAACTCTATTCCTTATATGACAAATGAATGCACCATTTTATTAGAAAGCAATTTAGTTCATGCGCCTATTAGTGTTCTCTATTATGAGTATTATTCAAAATCAGAAAACCCAATAGACAAAATGGCAAATCAAGATGAATTGCAATGTATTATTGGGAAAAACCACTTTCCATTTGGAAAGTCGCAGTTGCCAGGGTTATTTGATTATGCGGATGATATAGATACCATTCAATTTTTACTTCAGCCTTAGAACATTTCGTCTAATTTAATGTTAAAGATGACAGAACTATACTTTCATTTTGTCAGTATATTTTTATATTGCACCCTAGGTATTATTTTTGATAAAAAGAAAACAACGTTCACATTTAAACCTTAATATATGAATCTAAAACAAGTATTGGCAACCGTTGGAATTAGCGCCCTTACTACCTTAGGTGTAGTTTGGGGTTACAACAGTTATTTAAAAAACAGTATGATGTATGCAGGACAAGCTGCAAATACATTACCTAGCAATTACAGGTTAACCGGAAACGGAAACACCCCACCTCCAGGAGTCGCCATTGATTTTACCCAACCTTCAATGATTGCATTGCCTGCGGTTGTACACATCAAAACTAAAACAAATGCAAAGCAGGTGAACAACAATTTACCAAGAATGCAACAAAGTCCTTTCAGCGATTTTTTTAGTGATGATTTATTTGATCAGTTTTTTGGCGGAGGAAGAATGAATATTATACCCGAACAAAAAGCCTCTGGCTCTGGTGTAATCATAAGTGAAGATGGTTTTATTGTAACCAACAACCATGTCATTGAAAATGCAGATGAAATTACCGTAACCTTAAACAATAAAAAAACATATAAAGCCAAATTAATTGGAAATGATCCTGCTTATGATTTGGCTGTTATCAAAATAGAAGCACAACAATTGCCTTATCTATTATATGGGAATTCGGATGAAGTGAAAATTGGTCAATGGGTTTTAGCATTGGGTTATCCATTAAATTTAGAAACAACAGTAACAGCGGGTATTGTAAGCGCTAAGGCAAGAAGTTTGGGATTAAACAAAGACAAAAGTGGAAATCCAGGAGCTGCAGTGGAATCATTCATACAAACAGATGCGGCAGTAAATATGGGAAACAGCGGTGGCGCTTTAATCAATACTGATGGCAGACTAATCGGAATAAATTCAGCGATTGCTTCCCCAACAGGTTACTACTCTGGTTATTCTTATGCAATACCTGTAAATATTGCTAAAAAAGTAGTGGATGATATCATTAAATTCGGAACAGTTCAACGTGGATTTTTAGGCATTCAATATGGCAATGCTGCAGAAATGACCGACGAACAAAAATCAAAAAATGGAATACCTGAAAGTGCTTATGATGGCATATTTGCAACCGAAATCACACCTGATGGTGGCGCATATGCCGCAGGTATAAAAAAAGGCGATCGCATTCAAAAAGTAAACAATGTTGACATTAAAAGTGGAGGAGAATTACAGGAACAAATAAGCAAATTCAAACCCGGAGATAAAGTTCCTGTCACTATAATTAGAGACAACAAAATAATTCCTTTGGTGGTTACCCTAAAAAATAAAGCAGGAAATTACGACCTAGTAAAAAAAGATTCAAAAATTGATATACTTGGTGCCGACTTCACCAATCTTGAAGCAAAAAAAGCAAAAGAATATGGTATTGAAGGTGGCGTCATTGTAAAGAAAATAAACAACGGCGCAATTTTCGATCAAACAAGAATGAAAGACGGTTTTGTTATTTTGAAAATAAATGACAAAGACGTAAAATCAGTTGATGAAATGAAAAAAATAGTAGCTCAAGAAAGTAATATTACCATTAGTGGATTTTATCCCGGTTATGATGGGCTTTATGAATACCCCATTAACTTGGACGAAAACAAATAACACCAAAAATCCCCATTCAAAAATGGGGATTTTTTTTATTTAGAAATGAGTATCAAGAAATCCCCAGGATTTAATTTTGCAGATATTTTCGATTGAATTCCAGACTCATTATCATCAAAAATATCATAATAAACACCTTGAGGTATTGAGTGATTTAAATAGACTTCTCTGTCGTCTAAATTTAAAAAAACATATATAGATGATGAATCTTCGCCTCTTTTGAATGCGAAAACTTTTTCTTCAAAGGGAATAAATTCAAGCTTATTATTTGCCAGTAATTGATTTCTTGTAAATGATAATCGTTGATAAAAATCCATCGAATGGGTTTCCTTATTCCAATCAATTTCGTCTTTATCAAAAAAAAGTAGTCGTTTGTTATTTCCAACCTCCTGCCCCGAATAAATCAATGGCACACCATTGGGATAAAAAAAAGAAAAAACAGCCAATGCTTTTGTATAAATTCCATATTTTTCAAACTCAGTTCCATTCCAACTATTTTCATCATGATTGGATGTAAAATACAATTGCTTTACATGCGAGGGGAATGGTTCATTTTGCTGAAACAAAACATCTATCAGCTCCGAGATGTTTAAATGGTTATTAAAAAATGCTTCGGTTTTATGCATCCATTTCCAAGAGAAAAATACATCAAAAGCGGCCGCGTAATTCACATCATCAGATTCTGCCAACCAAATCAAATTGGGTTTAATGGATTCTGTAAGCATTCTTGCTTTAACCCAAAAATGCACAGGCGTTAGATGCGCCAAATCAGCCCTGAATCCATCAATATCAAATTCTTTTACCCAATAACACATGGCTTCTCGCAAGGCATCATGCGCATGCTCATTATCATGATTGATTTGAATGACGTCTGTCCAATCATAAGGAGATAGAAATTCCCCTTCTTCTTTTCTAGCAAAAAAATCAGGGTGGTTGTTTGCCCAAACATGGTCCCATGCCGCATGATTGGCTACCCAATCCATGATCACTTTCATCTCCAATGCATGAATTTCATGTACTAATTTTTTAAAATCAAACTTATTTCCAAACTCAGGATTGATATCCGTAAAATCGCTAATGCTGTAATAGCTGCCAAGACTACCCTTTCGGTTTTTTTTACCAATTGGATGAATAGGCATCAACCAGATGATACTGACACCCATTTTTTTTAATCGAGGCAGATGTTGAATAAATGCTTCCATTGTCCCTTCCTTGGTAAACTGTCGGATGTTTACTTCGTAAATGGTCGCTTTATCCAAGGCTTGTAATATTGAGTTATTTTTTGTCATGTAGCAATTGCTTTAAAAACAAATTGATTGGGGTAAAAATTGACAAAACATCCAATCAAGTTTGTACCTTTGAAACGCATAGAAAATCATTATGAAGCAATTTACAATTCCATTTACATACCGAAGCCAATTTATAAGTTCAATTAAAGAAAAAAGAAAAGCTTCTGATAAAATGAAGAAAGATTTTACGCCTACGCTTCTCAACTTTGGCAAGTTGGAAATTTATTTGGCGCGTCATTTTGGATTCTGCTATGGTGTTGAAAATGCTATTGAAATAGCTTTTAAAACCATTGAAGAGAATGCGGGGAAACGTATTTTTTTGCTGAGTGAAATGATCCACAAT
>CALQKL020000194.1 GCA_943331145.2 Chitinophaga pinensis | reverse complement strand
TTGATGGCATCATTGTCTGTACTCCATGTCCACTCTGCAAAATTACAACTGGTTAATGTGTTAAATAGTTCATTTTGACAAGCATCAGATACGCCAACAAATTTTGTGATAGAACTGTTTCCGTAAGTACCAACTGTAGTTAACGTTACATTAAAAGTACCGCCTGCTTTGTAGGTATGCACTGGATTTTGTTCTGAAGACAACGCTGAGTTATCTCCAAAATTCCATTGATATAAAAATGCTTCTGTAGAATTATTGGTGAATGCTACATTATAAGGATAAGGTAAAGTATCTGATGCTGCTGATTGTAAAAAACTGAAATCTGCCTTAGATGCAGAGCCGATTAAATCGATTTCGTTTTTCTTACAATTGGTCAAAAACAAGGTTAAGCATGCAAGCATTAACGTTGTAAGATTTATTTTTTTGGTCATTTTAATTTTATTTATTTTAAATGATTTGATCTGTGTTAATGGTTGAATTAATACCCTGTGTTTTGAGTAAGGTTTGCGTTTTTATCAATTTCATTTTGAGGAATTGGCATGTATCTGTGTTTTTCTTGGATATTTGTTTTTCCAGAAGCACGCATCACATCAATGAAATAATTTGGATTTGGGTGACGCAATAAATCATACCATCTGTGCATTTCAAATGCAAACTCATGTCTTCTTTCATTGTAAATAGCTTCTAAATATTGCGCATCAGATAATGAAGGTTGCAAAGGTGCCAATCCTGCTCTAGCTCTAACTTGATCTGCATAAGGCTTTCCTAAAGAAATCCCAGCTGCTTCTGCATATGTTAACAGCACTTCTGAATAACGCATAATCGGAACATTGAGTGCGCAAGTCCAACCTCCATTATCTCCCAACGTGTTGTCGATAGAAACGAAATATTTCTTAACGTTCAATCCTAATGGAGAACCAACCAATTGTGTTGGATGTGTGTACGTATCATAAGTATCACCCGGAATCCACATTGAACGATTTCTTCTTTTGTCAATAATGGTATTGTAAGTAGCACCTGATTTATCGTAGCTATCCGCAAAATCTTTTGTAGGTACATTCCAACCATAACCACGACTTTGAACTACATCTTGGAAACGAGGCGCAAAAAAGCAATTTAATTTTTGACCTGCGCCATAATCATTAAACTGACCGCCACCGCTTCTGTATTGCACTTCAAACATCGACTCTTTACCATTTTCATTTTCTAATTTGAAGTTATCGCCATAGTCAGCCCATAAATCATAACCATAAGATGATGCGTTATCAATTACTTCCTTCGAATAAAGTGCAGCGTTAGTTTTATCTCCAAGGGTTAAATATACTGCGGCTAACAATCCTTTTGAAGCACCTGCTGTAGCTCTTCCTTTGTTAGAACCTGAATAAGTATTTGGCAATAACGTATCTGCTGCTTTTAAATCTGCAATGATTTGTTCGTAAACCAATGCTTTAGGTGAACGTGCTATTGTAGCAGCTTGTTCAACATCAATAACGTTGGTATATAAAGGAACGTCGCCGAAAATTCTTACGAGATGATAATAATAAAGTGCTCTTAAAAACTTTCCTTCTCCGATGCTTCTGTTTCTAATGGCATCGCTCATCACTGGCACTTGTGGTACTTTGGTAACGACTAAGTTTGCACGAAGAATTCCAAAATAACACTGCGCCCACATCAAGTTGATGATTGGATTAAAAGAAGTAACGGTAAAATTATCAAGCTCAGCTGTTTCAGTACCATCTCCACCACCGCCGCCACCTAAGTCGGCATCATCACTCATAATATCACCTATATGCCAAGCCGATCCATTATAAATCGCTGAAAGTGGCGTGTAAGTTGCATTAACGGCTTTCACCGCTTCTGTTTCATTTTGATAGTAGTCGTCTAAAGTACTGATTGGAATGGTTGGTTCTACATCAAGCAGACTTTTTTTACATGCTGAAAAAACTAAGGTTATTGAGCATAAAACAACCAAAAATTGTATAGATATCTTTTTCATTTTTAAGTAGTTTAATTTTTTAGAATTCAATGGTTGCGCCTGCAATAAATGTTCTTGATTGTGGATAGAAGCCAATGTCAACGCCTCCTCCAACTTCAGGATCCATTCCAGAATAATTGGTGATTGTAAATAAATTTTGAGCACTTACATAAACCTGTGCTTTTTTCATCACTTTATTAGCAACCCATTTTGCTGGTAAATTGTAAGCTATGCGCACATTTTTCATTCTGATGTAAGAACCATCTTCAACAAAACGATCAGACACTCTATTGTTTCCATTAGGATCATTAAGTACCAAACGAGGCATGGTGTTAGAAGTTCCAGGTCCTGTCCAACGGCCAATTACATCTTTAGAATAATTACCGTTACTCACACCACCTTCTGTGTACCATCTGGTGAAATTCAATATTTTGTTTCCTTCTGCACCTTGTAAGAAAAATGTAATCTCCAAATTTTTGTAACTAACGGTATTCGTTATACCATAAGTAAATGTTGGATTAAAATTTCCAATGTTTGTTCTATCTTGATCGTTAATAATACCATCGCCATTTAAATCTTTAAATTTCAAATCGCCTGGTGCTGTACTTGTTGTAGGATCAATACCTGGTGCTTGCGAAGCGTGGTTGCTGATTTCTTCATAAGATTGAAAAATTCCTTCTGTAACAAACCCATAAAAATATTCAACTGGGAATCCAGCTTCAATTCTTTTGCTACCTCCTGTGATTCTCGCAAAACCATTGTTAATAGGTGCAGATAATCCCATTGAAACCACTTTATTTTTGTACGTACCCAAAACAGTATTGATGTTCCACTTTAAATTATTTGTATTGATAACTTTTCCGCTTAAGGTTAAGTCAATACCACGATTGCGCATAATTCCTGTGTTAAATGGAACTGCTTCGTAAGTACCAGAAATTAATGGTGGAGCAACATATAAAATCAAATCAATTGAACGACGTTGATATAAATCAACAGACGCATTTAATTTACCGCTAAAAAAAGATCCATCAACACCAAAGTTGAATTGTTCATTTTTTTCCCATCTAATATTTGGATTGTATGTTTTACTAGGCGCTGCTCCCAATACCGTTCCTCCTGATCCACTAGAATTACCAAAAGTGTATTGGAAAGATTGGTTGATGCTTTGGATGTATGCATTTCCAGTTACATCGGGATTTCCTGTATAACCAAAACTAGATCTAACTTTTAATTCATCGATCCATTTTACATTACGCAAAAATGACTCTTGAGACAATCTCCATGCAGCAGAAACCGAAGGGAATGTTGCAAATTTATTACCCGGTGCAAAGTTTGATGTTCCATCTCTTCTGATTGAAAATCCAAAATAACCACGACTATCAAAATCATAGTTAACACGACCAAAATAAGACATTGCTCTTTTGTTGGTTCCGCTTTCAGCAGCATTATAGGTTTGAGAAACATCTGTTGGAAGAAAAACCTGATCATTTAAAACCGGAATGTTTTGTGTAAAATTTCCACCACGTCCGGCAACTACATAATCGTATTTATTTTCTTGATACGTATAACCAACAACGGCATTGATCTTATGTTTTTCTTTTATTTTTTTATCGTAAGCTAAAGTCAACTCAGACAAATAATCAGGATACAATCCTTTTTGAACAGAATAGTTGGTTAAGTTAAAAACGTTACCACCAGAAGCTGGTGTAGCAGGACTATAATTATTGATTTCTTGGTAGCTATAATCTGCACCAAATAATGCTTTGAATTTAAAATCTTTTAAGAAACTAACTTCTGCAAACACATTTCCGTTAACCCTGTATTTGGTGTATTTATTTCTAGGTACTTCTAAATTATAAATTGGATTGGGTTCACTAAAACCATCTACACTACCATTACCACCAGCATAAGTTCCATCTTCATTTCTTGGAGATACAGTTGGAGGAGCCATCAACGCCAATAAAATAACACTGTTGAATGGACTGTAAGTATCTGTTCCATGTTCAGTGAATTTGTTCATTGAAATTGAATTGCCAAATTTGATGTGGTCATTCACTTTTACATCGCCGTTAAAGCGCAAGTTGAAACGCTCAACATCTGTTTTGTAGATAATACCATCTTGTAAAAAATAACCCGCAGAAAATAAATATTGTGCTTTATCAGAACCACCTGTTGCGGTTAGATTAACGCTTTGCATCGCTGCTTTTCTAAAAATCTCATTTAACCAGTTTGTTCCTTTACCAAATTGGGTTTCAACAGCATTGTAATCCGCTAATTTTGGAATAGGCGACAGTCCGCTAGCAATACGTGCTTCTGAATTTAAAATCGCATATTCTTTTGCGTTAAGCATTTTGGGTAACTGCCATGCATTTTGAAGTCCTCTGTAAATATCTACCGTTAATGAAGCTTTTCCAGGCTTTCCTCTTTTGGTGGTAATCATGATAACACCATTAGACGCTCTTT
>CALQKL020000193.1 GCA_943331145.2 Chitinophaga pinensis | reverse complement strand
TCCGAAATCAGCATCTCGCCACAAAATGCGCTTGGATATCACGCACCACGCATCTTTGACAAAATAATTGATATACAAGAATGCTTTTTATTGGATGATGTAAACAACCAAATTCGAAACACCATCCGCGATTACGCAAAGTCAAAGGAATTGGAATTTTACAATATCCGCGATCATACAGGCTGGTTAAGAAACATCATCATTCGCTTTTCAACCACTGGCGAATTAATGGTAAATATTTGTTTGAATCATGAAGACGAAGCCAATACAAAAGAAATGCTCGATTATCTTTTATTAAAAGTTCCGTCGATTACAACTTTGCTTTATACCATCAATCCAAAATGGAACGATACGATTTATGATTTAACGCCTGTAGTGTACTATGGCAAAGGGTTTATTATGGAAAAACTAGGTTCATTAAATTTCATGATTAGTCCAAAATCATTTTTCCAAACCAACACCAAGCAAGCCGAAAAATTATATGATGTAACGAAATCCTTTGCTGGACTAACTGGGCAAGAAATTGTGTACGATTTATATTGCGGTACGGGAAGTATCGGACTATTTGTAAGTGAAGGTGCTAAAAAAATAATTGGTGTAGAAGTGATTGAAGATGCGATTGAAGATGCGAAAAAAAATGCAGCACTCAACAACATTAATCATGCAGAATTCTTTGCAGGTGATGTAATTAAAATTTGCAATGATGCGTTTTTTACTACCCATGGAAAACCAGATGTAGTAATAACAGATCCGCCAAGAGCTGGCATGCACGAAAAGCTGGTGATAAAATTATTAGAAATGGAGGCACCAAAAATTGTATATGTAAGTTGCAACACCGCCACCCAAGCCAGAGACCTTGCGCTATTGTCTGAAAAATATCAAGTAGAAAAAGTGCAGCCTATAGATATGTTTCCGCATACCCATCATATTGAATGTGTGGTTTTGCTTACATTAAAATCAAATGATTAACGCTTAACTTTAAAGTATGGAATTTAGAAGCTTACAGAGAGATACCCCAATTGTTTTAAATCTTATCATTATCAATACCATTGCATACGTGGCACAATTGGCTTTTGCGGGAAGTGGAAATGACAATACCATAAACGATTTATTTGCATTACACCACTACAAATCCGATGTATACCAGCCATATCAGTTGGTAACGCATATGTTTATGCATGGCAGTTTTTTTCATTTGCTCTTCAACATGTTTGGTTTGTGGATGTTTGGTTCATTAATGGAAAAACTTTGGGGACATAAAAGATTTTTAATTTTTTATTTAGTTTGTGGTTTAGTAGCAGGATTTGCACAAATGGCTAGCTACGCTTACAGCAACTGGGATTTCGACCATAATTTCATGTCGCCAGAAAATGTGGATTTATATCAAAATATGTTATCAATGAATGCTACCGTTGGTGCTTCAGGAGCAATAATGGGTGTTTTAGCCGCTTACGCATTTACGTTTCCAAATACACAATTGTATATTTTCCCGATTCCATTTCCGATTAAAACCAAATGGGCATTAACTGCTTTAATTGCATTCGATATTTTTGGAGGAGTAACCAATTCACCGAGTGATAATGTGGCGCATTTTGCACACGTGGGCGGCGCCATTGCAGGATTACTAATTGTTATTTTCTGGAACAAAACAAATAAGAAAACCTTTTTTTAAATGGGAGAATCAGACAGATATATAGAATACAAAAATCAGAAGAGAAATATTTTGCGCTTTGGAAGCGACAACAATGCTTTGGTGGCACTAATTGTAATAAATGCAGCATTTTTTATTACCCTGCTTTTTTTACAAGTCGCGTTTTTTTTCGATGACAAAACGTTGACTGCTTTTTACGATGGGATTATAAAATGGATTGAAGTTCCAGCAGATATAAATTTGTTTTTGCATCGTCCATGGACCATAATCACTTATATGTTTAGCGATACAAATGCAGGGCTAATGCGTATTATCAGCAACATGCTTTGGCTATGGGCATTTGGATATGTTTTTCAGCAGTATTTGGGAAATGAGAGATTGATTCCAACGTATATCTATGGTGGTGTTATGGGCGCACTTGTATTTATTTTAGCCCATTACTTAATATCTCCCATCAAAGGAAACATTACACATGCAGGTTTAATTGGTGCAAATGCAGCTACAATGGCAGTTGCAGCCGCTACTACAATGATGGCACCCGATCATCGATTCTTTACTCAAATCAGAAAAGGCATTCCCATTTGGATACTTTTGGCGATCTATATTATTATTGATTTTGCAGGTGTAGCCAGCATGGAAGCAGCGCAAAGTTTATCGCATATTGGAGGTGCTATTACAGGTGCATTGGTTGTGATATTATTGAAAAAAGGAATTGATTTGAGTGTTTGGATGAACAATTTCTATAATTGGATATTCAACATACTCACCCCACAAAAAAAAGATTCAAAAGATTCGATAAAAAATAAAGTTTTTTACAACACTGGAAATAGAAAACCTTTTTCCAAAACAATGAATGTAAACCAACAAAAAATAGATGAGATATTAGATAAAATAAATCTACATGGTTTTGATGCATTATCTGAAGAAGAAAAAACAGTTTTGAAAAAAGCTTCAGAAGAATAACCAATATCATCCATCTAATTTTTATGTTTTTGGAAATTATTTAATTCAAAACATAAAGCAATTGTTTTTAGATGCTTAACTTTAAGCATGGCAAAGAATTTCTTTCGAAGAGCTGGCAAAACCATTTTAATTACAGCAAATGTATTCTTAGCCATATTGCTGTTGTTGGGTATTTATGGCGCCAAATCGCCGATTGGAAATCATTGGATTTTTAATATTATTAATCTTGCTTCATTTTATTTTTTCATACTTAATATTTTTTTCTTTTTCTTTTGGCTTTTCATAAGGCCTGCATTAACCTTAATCAGTTTAATTAGCATTGCTTTTTGTTGGATGCCCTTACAACATGTATTTCAATGGCGATTGGAAAGTTTCAACTACAAAAAACAAAGAGATAATATTCGGGTGATGAGTTGGAATGTTGAACATTTTGTTATTCTGGAGCACAAATCACATCCCGAAAAAAAAACAAAAATGATTGAGATTATAAACTCATTTCATCCAGATATTGCATGCTTTCAAGAAATGGTTGCCAGCGATTCATCTAGAAATGCCATTAATTATATTCCCGATTTTCAAAAAAAACTTGGCATAAAAAATTACTATTATGCCTACGATAAAAAATTAGACTTTGATAGAAATCACCATTTTGGAATCATTACATTTAGCAAGTTTCCTATTGTAAATAAAAAAACAATAGTAGTTGAGAAAAAAAATTACAACGCCATTTATCAATACATAGATGTTGTACGAGAAACCACTGATACGATAAGGGTTTTTAACATTCATTTGCAATCCCTACGCTTTTCGCCAACCAATAAAATGTATATCGAAAACCCTAGTTTAACAGACGACTATAGTTTTTATCAAACCAAATCGGTCATTAAAAAATTAAAAACTGGATTTATAAAAAGAAAAGAACAAATAGAAAACATAAAATCAGAAGTTGACAAAAGCCCATACCCAGTAATACTTTGTGGCGACTTTAATGATTTACCGAATAGTTACGCTTACAATCTAATTGGAGAAACCCTGAACAATGCATTTAGGTCAACTGGCTCTGGAATTGGCAATACTTTTTCTGGCATTTTGCCAACTTTAAGAATCGACAATATTTTTGTAGATAAAAGATTTGAAATTAACCAATTCACTAGGGTAAAGAAGAAATTAAGTGATCATTATCCAATTGTTTCGGATGTTAAATTAAATCACTAATTATACATTCAAAAGTACGAATGGGATTTTCTCTTATTCTGTACCTTTCCCAACCTTATCTTTGTACCTATATTTATTAAAAATGGCATTACATATTTACAATTCTTACACTAGAAAAAAAGAAATTTTCGAATCTATTACACCAGGTTATGTGGGCATGTATGTTTGCGGACCAACAGTGAGTGGTGAAAGTCATTTAGGTCATGCGCGTCCTTACATTAGTTTTGATGTGGTGTACAGGTATCTAACCTACAAAAAATACAAAGTGCGTTATGTGCGCAACATTACAGATGCTGGCCATTTTGAAGAAGAAGGAAGAGAAGCGGAAGATAAAGTGAGCAAAAAAGCGCAGATAGAAAAACTAGAACCCATGGAATTGGTTCAAAAATATACGAATCTATTTCATTGGGCGATGAAGCAATTTAATTGTGTAGAACCAAGCATCGAACCTACTGCAACTGGACACATCGTTGAACAGATTGTAATGATTGAAGACATCATTTCAAAAGGATATGCTTATGAGGTTAATGGTTCAGTTTATTTTGATGTGAAAAAATATGCCGCTTCGCATGATTATGGGAAATTAAGTGGTCGAGTTATTGATGAATTGTTAGACGCTGGAAATAGAGAAGATGTTAGTAGAGAATTAGATGGACAACAAGAGAAAAGAGATGCTGCCGATTTTGCATTATGGAAAGCGGCGCCGCCTGAACACATCATGCGTTGGAAAAGTCCATGGGGCGAGGGTTT
>CALQKL020000192.1 GCA_943331145.2 Chitinophaga pinensis | reverse complement strand
TGCTGGAAGAACAATAACCAATTTTTTCCCTAGTATCATTTTAAATAAAATTAATTAAGCGCAAATATCAGTATTTAATACCAATTTGGTTTTATTAGCCATTAACTTATTGAAATTCAGATAATAAAAAATAATTTCGTGTTATAAAAAAATCACTTGAGCGCACCAATATATTTAATAACGCCACCATTTACGCAGCTGAATACCCCGTATCCAGCAACTGCTTATTTGAAAGGATTTTTGAATACCAAAGGAATTTCATCATATCAAAGTGATTTAGGCATAGAAGTTACATTGAAGATTTTTTCTCGTTCCGGATTGGAAAACATATTTAATGCTTGTCCTACTCAAGATGCAGAAAATTGGGAAAATATTTCTGAAAATTCAAAAAGAATCATTCGTTTAAAATCAGCATATATCAATACAATAGATGCGGTCATTTCTTTTTTGCAAGGAAAGCAAAACTCATTATCACATCAGATTTCTACGCGTAATTTTTTGCCTGAAGCCAGTCGATTTTCGCAATTGGATGATTTAACTTGGGCTTTTGGCACTATGGGTATACATGATCGTGCAAAATATCTGGCAACGATGTATCTCGAGGATTTGAGTGATTTAATAAAAGAGTGCGTAGATGATCATTTTGGATTTAGTAGATATGCAGAAAGATTGGGTAGAAGTGCCAATAGTTTTGATGAATTGCATCATGCTTTACAACAACCATTAACTTTTGTTGATGAAATACTGATTGAACTTTTAGAAAAAAAACTTAATGAAATCAAACCGAAATTCATTGCTTTATCGGTTCCGTTTCCAGGAAATTTATATGCCGCTTTTAGAATAGCACAACATGTAAAAAAACATTTTTCAGATATTAAAATCTGCATGGGTGGCGGGTTTCCGAATACAGAACTTAGAAGTTTGAAGGACAAAAGGGTATTTGAATATTTTGATTTTATCACGTTAGATGATGGCGAAGCACCTATTGAAAACTTGTCGCTCTTTTTAGACGGGAAAATTGAAATTGAAGCATTAAAAAGAACATACGCTATAAATAACGACGAACTAACGTACATCAATAATGCCTCTTGTGTAGATTATAAACAAGGGCAAGTTGGCACGCCTGACTATTCAGATTTATTGCTCAACGATTATATACAAGCCATTGAAATCATCAATCCAATGCATAGTTTATGGAGCAATGGCAGATGGAACAAACTAACGATGGCGCATGGTTGCTATTGGGGAAAATGCACTTTCTGTGATGTGAGTTTAGATTATATCAAATTATACGAGCCTATTACGGCCAGTTTGATTTGCGACAGAATGGAAGAACTTATAGCACAAACCGGCGAAACCGGATTTCATTTTGTGGATGAGGCAGCACCTCCCGCTTTAATGCGTGCTTTGGCATTGGAAATCATTGAACGGAAATTGGTCGTTAGTTGGTGGACAAACATTCGATTTGAAAAAAGTTTTACAAGAGATTTATGTATGCTGCTTAAGGAAAGTGGCTGCATTGGCGTATCGGGAGGACTTGAAGTAGCAAGTGATCGATTATTGGCTTTAATCAACAAAGGCATAACGGTAGAACAAGTCGCAAAAGTAAATCGACATTTTACAGAAGCTGGAATAATGGTGCATGCTTATTTGATGTATGGATTCCCAACACAAACGGCACAAGAAACCATAGACAGTATGGAAATGGTAAGGCAACTGTTTAAATCAGGTGTCTTACAATCTGCATTTTGGCATCAATTTGCCATGACGGCACATAGTCCAGTTGGACTTAATCCTGAAAAATTTGGTGTAAAAAAAGCAAAAGAAATCGAAATCACATTTGCAGACAACGACGTTGAACATATTGATTCTACTGGAACTGATCATGAAAGTTTTAGTTATGGTTTAAAAAAATCATTATTGAATTACATGCACGGTGTTGGTATTGATGAGCCATTATTTAAATGGTTTGAAATGAAGGTTCCTAAAACAACCATAGATCCAAATTTCATTACCAATGTACTTTCAGATGATTCACTACAAAATTACAAGCCTACTACACAATTAATATTTTTAGGAAATCTGCCATCTATAGAAACAATCACCAAATCAAAAAAAGGCAATCAATGGGAGTTGGCATCAATTACATTTGAAACAAAATCTACCACAATAAATATTCGTATTGATAAAGCAGAAGGTATTTGGTTTTTCGAATTGTTAACTCAAATAAAAAATGGCCAAAAGATGAATATGAAAGAGGTAATGGAAAATTACGAATCTGCTGGCTTAGAAGATTTTGAATTATTTTGGGATAACAAACCAATGAATCAATTGCATAAGGCGGGGTTGTTGATGATTTGATGGAAAAATGAAAAAGTAAAAAGTGAAAATTTAAAAAAGCGATATAATATTTTTTACTTTTAAATTTTAACTTAAAAAACACATGAAAAAACTATACTCAGTAATTATTTTAATATTGATCTACAATATAAATTTTGCGCAAACCAACCTAGATAGTACAATCGTAGATTCCACGAAAAATATAATTACAAAAACGTATCCACAACCTGAAAATACAGTCAAAATATTTTATGCTGAAAAAAGTGAGTTGATTGTAATTCAAAGCATCGGATTAAATAAAGACAATTTAACCATCCAATTAATTGACCAAAACGGAAAATTTATACAGGAAACCATACTTTATCAAGGAAGCACACTCGCCTATTTCGATACTCAAACATTGTACAATGGAGATTATACGATAAAAATAATTGGACCAACCGGGACTTCGATTGAAAATGTAACAATCAAAAAGAAATGATTTTCTCTTAGTTAACCTTCACTCCTTTTGCCGTTCTTACACTAGTTTTATTTTTATTTATTTGCCTTTTCTTAATAAGTAATTTAGGCATTATGGGGAGTTCAGTTTGATATACTTTTCCATCATAATTCAAAGTACATTCATTCACATCTTTAACTACATCTTTGGTTATAGGCTCTCCCTTTGCTCTTTCTACATTTAAAGCAATAGATGTTCTTTTTACAATTTTACAATTGGAGGGTTTTAATTGATAATTGTTGAAATTGTTTTCAAAAACAAGGCTTCTGTTATTTCCAACTTCAAAACTTATATTTAAAATATTAGATCCTACCATATCACATTTGCCTCTCGTATTTTTTTTAATTTTAATTATCTCTGTGTAAATCCCGTTTTGAAAAGTAACCTTACCAGAAGCTAAACTCACTTCTGAAGATGCTAAGGTTCTTGTTAATACAATTTTATCTGAGTTGTAAAACTGAATCTTGGTTAAATCAATTTTTTGCTTTTCTGCTTTTTGACGCAATTGTTCGGTAAACAACACTCTACAAGAGGAGAAAAGTATAACAATAATCAATAACAATCCAACTTGCTTTTTCATAAACGGTAATTTATAGACGAAAATAAAGATTCAAATAAAATCAAAACTATTGAATTTAGATTTAAAATGTTAATGATGTTTTAATTTTAACGAAATAAAAGTTACTATTCCAAAGATTCGCAATTTTAGAAATACAATTTTTAAAAACCCACCAAGCATAAACTGAAGAAATTCTATTAATTTACAAAACCTAAATATCAATTATTTAAATCTGGAATTTTGATGACTAAAAAACTCTTTTTTTCTATCTTGCTATCACATTCTTTTGGTTCATTTGCTCAGCAAAATGCAATTACATTAAGCAAAGACAGCACAATCACATTGGGTGGGTATGCTGAAGCATATTATACTTATTCAAAAAATGCAACAGATCAAAAGCCTTCATTTTTATACAATCACAAAAGGAACAATCAGGTTGGTATCAATCTTGCCTTATTAAATGCAACCTATATTGAAGAAAAAACAAGAGCAAGAGTTGGTGTAATTTTTGGCGATTATGCGCAATACAATTACGAAGGAGAACCAAGCTGGGCTTCATTTTTATACGAAGCAAACTTTGGGGTTTTAATAACCAAAAAAAGAAACATTTGGATAGATGCAGGTATTTTTCCCTCTCATATTGGATTTGAAACACCAATCGCAAATGATTGCTGGAGTGCCACAAGGTCTATCGTTTCCGAAAACTCGCCTTATTATGAAAGTGGAATTAGATTGTCTGGAAGCTCTATAAACAAAAAATCAAATTGGGCCTTTTTCTATTTAAACGGTTGGCAAAAAATTATAAAACCTGCCGATATTTCTCAACCATCATTTGGCGCACAATATGCATATACACCGAATGATCGCTTTACATTTAATTACAGCAATTTTGTTGGCAGATGCCAGCCTGATAGCTTGAAATCTCTAAGAATTTACAATGATATATTCCTAAAGATTGCAGCAACAAAAAAAATCGGGGTAATAATCGGCTTCGATTTTGGAAATGATAGTTATCAATTAAATAAAACAAGTTGGTGGTTTACGCCGATTGTTATTGGTAGATTCAAAATAAAGGAACGCAACTACATCTCTGTTCGTAATGAATATTTTTTCGATAAAAATCAAATCATAATTAAAAATCTGGATAATAAAGAATCATCGATATATGGATGTTCATTAAACTACGACCGCCAATTAACTGAAAAATC
>CALQKL020000191.1 GCA_943331145.2 Chitinophaga pinensis | reverse complement strand
TAAAACTTCAAAAAGATACCAGTTATTTGCGCCTGTTTAAAGCAGCATTTGGCGACCCAATGATCAATAGTCAACGCATGTTGAAAGCCATCGCGCAGTTTGTGGGATCTATTGTTTCATCCAACAGTAAATACGATAAAGTAATGCGTGGCGAAGCCCAATTTACAGGGTATGAATTAAGAGGGTATAACACATTTAAAAACCATTGCTCATCTTGCCATAAAGAACCCTTATTTACAGACAACAGTTTTAGAAATAACGGGATGCCTTTAAATAAGAAAAAAGATATGGGCAGATTTTCTATTACAGGTTTAAAAGAAGATTCATTGAAATTTAAAGTGCCCACATTACGGAATGTCCAAGTTAGTTTTCCCTACATGCATGATGGACATTTTTTCTCTTTGTATAAAGTAATGGATCATTATATCAATGGCATTGACACCACACAAAAATTATTAGACCCAACGCTTAGAAAAAAAATAAACATGTCGAATAAAGAAAAATCAGAGTTGATATATTTCTTGTACACCTTAACTGATAGCAGCTTTATTAAAAACCCAAGATTTGCACCTGATTTTATTCCACAAATAAAAAATCCCCATCACTAAAAACAAGAACTTAAAAATTATACAAGTAAATTACAATTAAAATAAAAAGATTTGAGCGGAATTAAAAAATTGGCAGGACAAACATTATGGTATGGGCTACCAACAATAGCCAGTAGGTTTTTGGGCTATTTGATGAATATGGCTTTGCCTTTCTTTATTGATTTACCAGAGAAGACAGCAGATTTGGTACAAGTATATACTTTGATTCCTTTTTTAAATGTGTTGTATGCTTATGGTATGGAAACGGCATATTTTAGATTTTCTCAAACACACGATAAAACTAAATTATACAGTACGCTTTCCATTTCGTTGTTTTTTAGCACCATTTTTTTTAGCGCAATTTTATACACGCAACAGCATTCAATTGCAGGTTTGGTGGATTTAAATAAACACCCTGAATATATTTTATGGATGATTGGCATTATTGCAGTTGACAATTTAAACACGTTGCCCTTTGCCAAACTTCGTCAGGAAAATCGACCAAAAAAATATGCATTTGCGCGTGTAGCTGGGATTTTTACCAATGTTTCTGTGGTTATTTTATTTATGGGAGTCGTTCCATCAATCATTAAAAATAATCCCAATTCTTTTTTAGTTAACTTTTACAATCCCAATTTAGGAATAGGTTATTATCTATTTGGAAATTTAATTGGAAGCATCGTTACGTTAATCATTTTATTCAAAGAAATCATCACTATAAAATTAAAATTCAGTTTTGGTTTGTGGCGCGAAGTGATGAAATACAGTACACCATTGATTATTGTTGGTTTAGGTGGAATGGTTAATGATGTATTGAGTAGATTAATTTACAGACATGTGGTGGATTTGCCATCTGTTCAGGCGGATCATGAGTTGGGCATATTTGCCAATGTATTTCGATTGGCACTTTTAATCACAATTATGATTCAGGCTTTTAGAATGGCAGCCGAACCTTTTTTCTTCAATCAAAGCAAAAGTGATAACGCACAAAAAACCTATGCGCGTGTGATGAAGTTTTTTGTTATCGCATGCTGCTTTATGTTTTTGTTTATTGGCTTATTCTTGGATGTGTTTAAATGGATATTTCTAACTTTCGCCAATCCCAATTGGACCGAAGGACTTGAGGTAGTTCCATTATTGGCACTTGGAAATATTTTTCTAGGTATTTATTATAATCTTAGTGTTTGGTATAAACTAACCGATAAAAATGGTTTTGGTGCAATCATTACAATAATTGGTGCAATCATCACCATTGGATTAAACATTTTATTGATTCCTATACTGCATTATACAGGAGCTGCATTGGCTACATTTTCTTGCTATTTGTTCATGATGATTTGCAGTTATAAACTCGGACAAAAATATTATCCCGTGCCTTATGCTGTGAAGAAGCTAACCGCGTATATTGTGTTGGTTGTTTTGATTTATTTGGCTCATCTTGGATTGAACTTGTTAATGAAAGACACGCTTTGGTTTTCCATTTCTAACGGTGTTATTTTACTGCTATTGTTTTCTAGGTTTGTTGGAAAAATTGAATCAAAAGAATTTTCTCGATTTCCAATCATTGGAAAGTGGTATAAAAAAACAGGTTTGAGTTCTAAAAAAGCATAAAAAAAGGGCCAAGATAAATATCTAGCCCCGCTTTAAAATCCAATATCCTATGAAAAACCGATGTAAAAGTATATGGATAAAATCATAATCCATATCAAATACACGCCTAATTTATATTCGTGAAAAAATACGGCTTTCGCGTGTAAAATCAGTATTACATATTTCTTCTATATTGCCCACCCACTTGGTAAAGCGCTTGTGTTATTTGCCCCAAACTGCAATATTTAACCGTTTCCATCAATGTTTCGAATAAGTTCCCATTTTGAATAGCTACTTGTTGAAGCTTGTTTAGCATTTCAGTAGATTTACTTTGATGCCTTTGTTTAAATGCCTCCAAGGTTGCTATTTGGAATTCTTTTTCTGCTGTTGTAGATCGAATAACTTCTGTAGGTAATATTGTTGGAGATCCCTTTTTACTTAAGAATGTATTTACCCCAACAATTGGATATTCGCCGGTATGTTTTAAAGTTTCATAGTGCAAACTTTCTTCCTGAATTTTATTGCGTTGATACATTCTTTCCATCGCTCCTAAAACGCCTCCTCTTTCTGTAATTCGGTTAAACTCCGTCATTACCGCTTGCTCAACAAGTTCAGTCATTTCTTCAATAAGGAAAGAACCTTGATTGGGGTTTTCATTTTTTGCCGTTCCCAATTCTCTGTTGATGATTAATTGAATCGCCATAGCCCTTCTTACACTTTCTTCTGTAGGCGTAGTAATGGCTTCATCGTAAGCGTTGGTATGTAAGGAATTGCAATTGTCGTAAATGGCATATAACGCTTGTAGTGTAGTACGGATGTCGTTGAAATCTATTTCCTGTGCATGCAAACTTCTTCCACTGGTTTGAATATGGTATTTCAATTTCTGGCTACGACTATTGGCGTTGTATTTGTTTTTCATGGCCTTTGCCCAAATGCGACGGGCAACACGTCCGATAACGCTGTATTCGGGATCCATTCCATTACTGAAAAAGAAAGACAAATTCGGAGCGAAGTCATCGATATTCATACCTCTGCTCAAATAATATTCAACATACGTAAATCCATTTGCCAAAGTAAATGCCAATTGAGTTATCGGATTTGCGCCAGCTTCGGCAATATGATATCCACTTATACTAACACTGTAAAAATTTTCAACCTGATGTTGAATGAAGTACTGCTGAACATCTCCCATCAACTTTAATGCAAACTCTGTAGAAAATATACAAGTATTTTGTGCTTGATCCTCTTTTAAAATATCGGCTTGAACGGTTCCTCTTACGGTTGAAAGTGCTTTTGCTTTTAATTTTTGATAAACATCTTTTGGCAACACATCCTCACCGCTCAATCCCAGCAAACGTAAACCTAATCCATTATTCCCTGTTGGTAATGCACCAGCCATTTCTCCTTTGATTGGCGTTACTTCATTTCCATCAGTACCAATATATTTTGGCAATTCACTTAATTTAAATGTAGATTCGATGATTTTATTCACCTCGTCTTTTAAATTATTTTCAAGAATATATTTTTCACATTGTTGATCGATTGCAGCGTTCATAAAAAATGCAAGCAAAATCGGAGCAGGTCCATTAATGGTCATACTTACCGATGTTTTCGGATCGCACAAATCAAAACCACTATATAATTTCTTGGCATCATCAATGGTAGCAATACTTACACCACTATTTCCAATCTTTCCATAAATATCTGGTCTTAATGTCGGGTCCTCACCGTATAATGTAACACTATCAAATGCAGTGCTCAAGCGCTTTGCTGGTTGTCCAACACTTACATAGTGAAATCTTCTGTTTGTACGCTCTGGTCCACCTTCACCAGCAAACATTCTGGTTGGATCTTCGCCATCTCTTTTTAATGGAAACACACCAGCAGTATATGGAAATTCTCCAGGTACATTTTCCTGAAGTTGCCATTGTAAAATATCACCCCAATCTTTATAAGTAGGCAAATAAACTTTAGATATTTTAGATCCAGATAAGCTTTCGTAAATTAAAGGTTGCTTGATGATTTTATCCCGTACCTGAAATTCATAATTTGGCTTTTTATATCGTTCGCAAACAGAATGCCATTCCGTTATTAGCTTTTTATTTTCAACCGTAATTTTAGATTCAATTTCGTGCAGGGCTTTTTCTAAAGCCACTTTTGCTTCTTGTGTTAGTTCTGTTTTTAAAGTTTGAAGTGTTCCAGAAATTTGATACCATTTGCTCGCAAGCGCACTTTGTGCTTTGGTTTGAGCATCATATGCATAAATGGTTTCCGCAATTTCAGAAAGATATCGAACCCTACTTGCTGGAATTACAGTTGAGGGAATATTGGATTCAATTTTTATTATTCCTGAATGTGAAGTACTGAAATCAATGCCTGTTTTTTCAGTAATTTTTTGCATCAATAATTTAAACAAATCATTTACGCCTGCATCATTAAATTGTGCCGCAATAGACCCAACAATTGGAAGCTCTTCATCTTT
>CALQKL020000190.1 GCA_943331145.2 Chitinophaga pinensis | reverse complement strand
TTTGCAGAAAAGAAACAATTGGCTTAATTAAATTGCCTTTTTACATACAAGAGGAAATGGTTAAAACCATTATTCAAAATCCCCCATTTTATACCCATGTTGAAACCTTGGGCTAATAAAAAATGTCATAATTATCTTACCTAAATTGAACTTTCATACCCTTCATCTATTTGCAAATGCTTGCCATCAGCAGCTTGTGTAGCCAACTCATCACAACGGTTGTTGAATGGATTATCGGCATGTCCTTTTACCCAATGAAATTTAATCACAAACGATTTTGCAATTTCGTGATACAATTTCCATAAATCTGGATTTTTCTTTCCGCCTTTAAAATTGTTTTTCATCCAACCATCTAGCCATTTTTTTTCAACCGAATTAACTACATATTGACTATCGGAATAAATATGAATGGGAATATTTGTTTTGGTGATGGCTTTTAGTCCTTCGATAACTGCCAATAATTCCATACGGTTGTTGGTGGTTAATCTAAACGCCCCAGACATTTCCTTTCGATGATGATTGTACATTAAAATAACGCCATATCCTCCCCTTCCAGGATTCCCCCTAGATGCGCCATCTGTGTATATTTTTATGTGATCGGTCATAAGTGTGAGAGGTTTAAAACGCTTCGCTGGTTTAAGGGTTTAATGGTTTAAGGTTGGATGCACTTTTCATTTATTAGCTTCTTTTTTAAAAAACTTCGCGCCTTTGTGTCTTCGTGCCTTCGTGTTTAAAATCCCCCGAAGGGGAACTCCCGAAATTCGTGGCTCCCTACACCTGAAATACCCCCGTTTTAAATTCAGGAATAACCGCATTATGATTAGCTGCCGCTATTCCTTCGGAAATCATTTTTCTGGTTTCTTTGGGATCAATGATAGCGTCTACCCATAACCGTGCTGCAGCATATTCTGGCTTTGTTTGTCTGGTATAATTTGCTGTAATTCCATCTAGCAATTCTTTCTCAGCTTCTGGTGTTACTTCTTTTCCTTTTGCTTTCATCCCTGCCACTTGAATTTGCAACATGGTTTTTGCCGCTTGTTCGCCTCCCATCACAGCAATTTTTGCAGAAGGCCAAGCGTAAATAAATCTAGGGTCATACGCTTTTCCACACATCGCATAATTTCCAGCGCCATAAGAATTTCCAACAATGATGGTAATTTTTGGTACAACAGAATTTGCAACTGCATTTACCAATTTAGCACCATCTTTTGTAATGCCTGAATGCTCACTTTTACTACCCACCATAAATCCAGTTACATCTTGTAAAAACACCAAAGGAATTTTTTTCTGATTACAATTTAAAATGAAACGCGCTGCTTTATCGGCACTATCTCCATAAATCACACCACCCAATTGCATTTCCCCTTTTTTATTTTTTACCACCAAGCGTTGATTCGCAACAATACCCACAGCCCAGCCATCTACTCTTGCATAGCCACAAATAATCGTTTTGCCATAATCTTTTTTAAATTCATCCAAACTATCCGCATCTACAATACTTTCAATCAAATTGAGCATATCGTATGTTTTGGTATTGCCTTCACTTTGCACACCATAAATTTCTTCGATACTTTTTATTGGATTTTTAGGTTCAGCGCGATTAAACCCTGCGTAATTTACCGGACCAAGTTTATCCATTATTTTTTTTACCTGATCCAGACATGCTTGTTCTGTTTTAAATTTATAATCGGCAATCCCCGAAATTTCTGTGTGGGTAACGGCACCGCCTAGGGTTTCAGCATCAATATCTTCTCCAACTGCGGCTTTAACCAAATATGGCCCTGCTAAGAAAATAGAACCTGCTTCTTCCACCATCAACGTTTCGTCGCTCATTATGGGAAGGTAGGCTCCACCTGCAACACAAGCGCCTGTAACGGCAGCAATTTGCGTGATCCCCATTGCACTCATCTTAGCATTGTTTCTAAACATCCGACCAAAATGTTCTTTGTCAGGAAAAATTTCATCTTGCATCGGTAAAAAAACACCCGCACTATCCACTATATATATAATGGGCAAATGATTTTCCATGGCAATTTCTTGCATGCGTAAATTTTTCTTTCCGGTAATCGGAAACCATGCGCCCGCTTTCACCGTTTGGTCGTTGGCTACAATCACACATTGACGACCACTAACATATCCAACGCCTGCAACCACGCCACCTGCAGGACAACCGCCATATTCTACATACATTTCATAACCCGCAAAAGCACCTATTTCAACAAAAGGTTTATCTGCATCAATCAAATATTCAATCCTTTCTCGAGCGGTAAGTTTATTTTTTTCTTTTTGTTTTGCAATGGCTTTATTTCCGCCTCCTTCTGCAATGATTTCTAATTTCTGTCGAATGAAACTCCATGCCATTTTTTGGGCATCTTCATTTTTATTCACTTCTAGATTCATAAAATTCGGGGTGGTTTTTATTTGTTTGCAATTTATACCAATTTGAAATATAAATTAGTCCATAATTTTCTAGTATAATGCCGATGTGGTAGCTGTTTGGGACAATTTCATTGGACCATTACAGATATCCAATCGGTATTATACCATTTTACGGCTTTCAAATCAGCTAATTGGTAAAATGATTTTTGAATGGTAATGATAAAACTTATGTATTTTTAAACCCAATATTTTCTCATGAAAAAAGAAAAACTCATCATCATTGGCGCTTCGGGGCATGCCAAAGTAATTGTTGATATTGTTGAAAAGCAAGGCAAATACGAACTTTTGGGTTTAATAGAAAGCAATCCCAATCTTGAAAAAAAAGTGTTGGGTTATGGTATTTTGGGCGATGAATCCATTTTGTCTAAAACCTCCTATAATGATGTGCATTTATTCATTGCCATTGGTGATAACTGGACCCGCCATTTGGTAAAAGAAAGAATTTCAGCATTACATCCAACCATCAAATTTGCCACATTAATACATCCATCAGCTCAAATTGCAAAAGGTGTAAAAATTGGCGAAGGCGTTGCAATAATGGCTGGAGCAATTGTAAACAGCGATTCAACCATTGAAGATTTTACCATTATAAATACAAAAGCAAGTATGGATCATGATGGTCATTTGAGTGCTTTTGCTAGTTTGGCGCCGAATGCCACAACAGGTGGAAATGTTTCCATTGGCAATTTTACTTCTGTTGGAATCAGTGCTACCATAAAACATGGTTTGCAAATTGGTGCGCATGGTGTTATTGGAGGCGGCGCATTGGTGTTGAAAAATTTCGAAGACAATCAAGTGATATATGGCGTTCCCGCAATCGCCATTCGAAGTAGAATTATGGGGGAAAAATATTTATGATACCACAATCTGAAAATTATACAATTGGCATAATGGGTGCAATGCCCGAAGAAATTGCCGGAGTTCTTGAATTGATGACTGATGTTACGGAACATAATATCGGCATGAGAACTTATCACAAAGGAAAAATAAATAACACAAATGTGGTATTGGTTTTTTCAAGATGGGGAAAAGTAGCTGCCGCTAGCACAGTTACAACATTAATCAATTTGTTTAATATCAATCAACTGATTTTTACAGGAGTTGCTGGCGCGATGAGTGATAAACTAAATATTGGCGACATTGTAATTGGCAAAAGGTTTTTCCAGCACGATATGGACGCTCGACCATTTATACAACAGTTTGAAATTCCGATGCTGGGTTTAGGTCATTTTGAAGCAGACACTAATTTAATAACTGATGCGCATGAAAAAATAAATGGTGCCATTGAATGTAAGTTGCTTTATGATGATGAGCATCCAACATATACTTCAATTTTAAAAAATCAAAAGGCTCATGTTGGAGATATCGCAAGTGGCGACCAATTTATTTCAAATGAAACAACGCGTGAAAACCTAATCAAACATTTTCCTGATTTATTATGCGTAGAAATGGAAGGTGCTGCTGTAACGCAAGTTTGTTACGAGTTCAACATTCCTTTTATTATTATTCGAGTTATTTCTGATGGAGCTAACTCCAATGCCCCAATAGATTTCGCAGATTTTGTTGCTCATGTAGCCAGCAAAATTTCAAAAAACGTCATTAAGACATTAATTGCATAACAAATAAAATATTTTTATCATAAATTTTATAGCTTCTTTATCTTGCAAAAAACAAAAAAAATCGAGCCAATTTTGGCAGTAGTTATAATTAGTAATACATTTGACACTAGTCATTTTTTCAATGAAGAAATAACGTTATAAACAAATTTTAAGTACTAGTAATCGGAATTACTCCTGTTAATATAAAAACTAAAAACAAAAGAATGAAACAATTTTACAAATTAAGCTTTGCATTGATTTTTATGATGAGCACATCATTAACCATCTTTGCACAACAAAAAAATGCTTGGACAGCACACACTAGTCTAACGAAAATCACAACTGACAAAGGTGTGGCAAGATTATCATTTCCTACTCAATTCAAATTATTTGATTTGAATGCACAAATGATGCAACAAGAATTGTTTAAAGTAGTAGACAATTCAACTTCGCACACTGTTGTAATTTCTTTGCCAAATGCGGCTGGTGAAATCGAGCAGTTTGAAGTATTTGAAGCATCAAATTTTGATGCTCGTTTACAAGCAAGATTTCCTATGATTAGAGCTTTCTCTGGTAAAGGCTTAACTGATAAATATGCAACTTTAAAATTAAGTTTCTCTCCTCAAGGTATTCA
>CALQKL020000189.1 GCA_943331145.2 Chitinophaga pinensis | reverse complement strand
CACCAACAATACGTTAAATGTAAAAATTCCAAACGGGGTAACTACAACAGTTGCGGCTTCGGTAACTGGTATTAAGAATGGATCTACTTTAGCTCCTGGTACAATCAACATTAGCAACAATACCTTTACTAACAGTACAATAGCAGGTGCAGGTAAATGGATAGGAATTTACAATACCACAAATGTAACAGCACTTACTGGTGTTATCAACATGAGTAACAACTCTATTACAGGTAACTCAATATTAGCAACAGGTACTTTTAATGGTTTACAAAGTGATGCAAATACATACGGAACTCAAACGATAAACACCAATACAATCAGTAATAACTCAAAAACAATTTCTGGTGTTTCGGAATTAAGTTGGGTGAGTCAAAAACCATCAAGTGTAACAAATTGTGGAACGTTAAATATTCAATATAATAATATTGAAAATAATGAAGTATTGGTGGCTTCAGGAAATGCGAGTAGTGTAAATGTTTACGGCGTTTTCTCTGGAGGGTCTAAAGCTGCAGCTACATTTAGTTTTAGTGCAAATACGATTCGTAAAATTAGTTTAAAAGATATTAATTCAACTAACGTAGGTAAGCTTTGGGGATTGAATACTAATACTGCATTAGCAACAGCTACAACAGAAACCATAGTAGATAATAAAATAAGCAATTTATTCATTTCTGCGGCTTCAGGTAGCTCGGCAATACATACTATTGTCGGATTGCAATTAGGAGGTGCATCAACATCAGCTACCTCTAGAAATGTATTCCAAAATAGAATCGATAGTTTCTATGTCAGAAATAATGGAGATGCTTCTCCATTGTATTCATCAACAATAACGGGCATTTATATTCAAGCAGGAACTGGTAATCATACAATTTATACAAACAAAGTGGCGCATCTAATTCCATTTGGATCTGCGGGTATTGCCCGTGGATTCTGGCTTGGAACAAATCCATTAAGCATTACACCGGTAAGCATATACAACAACATGATTGAGTTGGATATGACACAGGCATTTGATGGCGCATCTGCTACATCATTAAACAATACGGATGCGATTAGAGGAATTGACATTACAAATGGTGTAGGTGGAACTCCGTATAATTTAACATTCAATACAATCAGAATTGGCGGTACTGGCGGTGCTAACTTTGGTACCAGCGTTGTTGATATGAATGTAGATAATCCAACATATACGTTTAAAAATAACGTGTTTGTAAATAAAGCTACACCAGGAGCATCAGGAAAAGTTGTTATTTTAAGAGCTTCGGCTAGTCAGATAGGAGTTAATACAAAATATAGTACCAATTCTAGCAACAACGCTTATTATGCTGGAACGGCTTCATCATCTAATTGTTTATATTTTGATGGAACCAATAATTTCCAAACATTGTCTTCATTGCAATCAATTTCAAGAGAAGTAAATTCGGTAGAAAATACAGATCCGGTATTTGCTCGTTCATCTGACAATCAGGATAGCTTGCACATGAATGGAACTTCAAATTGTGCTTTCAATGGTACAGGTTTAGCTGGAACAGGTTATACAACAGATATTGATGGAACTCCAAGATTAACGCCTCCAGATATGGGTGCTGATGAATATAATACAACAGGCGGAGGATTAGGTAATTGGGCAGGTGTAAATACCAATTGGAATGATGCAGCAAACTGGTGCGGATCTGTACCAACTGCCAATACTGATGTTACCATTCCAAATGGCAGATCAAATTATCCAATCATTAGTTCATCAAATCCAGTTGCGAGTACAAAAAATTTAACCATTGAAAATACTTCATCGTTAACGATATCAAGCGGAGGTAAGTTGAATGTTTATGGAACGATCAGTAGTCCTGGTAATGGTAGATTGAATGCCACATTGGGTACCCTTGAAATGGTAGGTTCTTCAGCTCAAACCATTCCGGCAAATTTATTTGCTAGTGACAATTTGAGAAATTTAGTAATAAACAATTCTAGCGTAACACTTGCTGGCCAATTGAATTTATTGAATAAGCTATCATTTACAGGAAATAGTAGAACATTTGCAACAGGAAGTTTCTTAACATTGAAATCTACAGATACATTAACGGCAAGTGTTGCTGATATAACCAATGGAGGAAACAGTACTGGTAACACAATAACTGGAAATGTAAGTGTGGAAAGGTATATATCGAATGTCAAAAACAGCACACCAACATTAAAAGCATGGCGTTTATTGTCAATGCCTACAACGCATAATCTACAAACGATTAAGCAATCATGGCAGGAAAATGGGGATTCAACTACTGTGTTCAACCCTAATCCTGGGTTTGGCGCACAAATCATTACAAGATTTGGAGGAACCAATGCTGCAGCTCGTGCTTTAGGATTTGACTCATACAATGCAAATGGAGGTTCTTTAAAAACATTCAACATTAGTTCACAAGCATGGGAAGAAGTACCAACTACAAATGCGAGCTTCGACGCTCAAAAACCTTATGTATTATTTATAAGAGGCAGTAGAGCAAAAACATTGTTTACGGATGTTCCAGATGTAACGGTGATGAGAGAACGTGGCGCATTGAATTTGGGAGATTTCCCTATTTCGAATTTGCCAACATCTGCAAATAAATTTGCTTCAATCGTAAACCCATATGCAAGTGCAATTAGATTACCTGCAACACGCAGTGGATTTAAATCTTTCTATTATTTGTACGATCCACGCATTGGTGTAAATGGTGGTTGGATTACAATTGCTCAAGATGGAACAAGTGCTTATAATGGCGGTAGCTATACAAATGGCAACTTCAACATTCAATCTGCTCAAGGGTTCATTATGGAAACCAATTCAGGTAGTCCTTCAATGACCATTAAAGAAACCGATAAAGTGGATGGTAGTGCATCTGTTCAAAGAGAAAATAGAAATCAACAGAAATTCTATACCAGATTATATAAAGTACAAAATGGAATTGCAGACTTGTATGATGGAGTATTAAATAGATTTGATGAAGGGTATAGTAATGAGGTGGATGATGAAGACGGCACCAAATTTACCAATACCACAGAGAATTTCGCGATAGTTAAAAATGATAAATTGATTTCTATTGAATCTAGAAAAGCATTAACAGAAAATGATACCATTTTCTATAAAATGAATCAAATGCGTGTTGCGAATTATCGTTTTGAGTTCCTTCCTGAAAACATCGAATCATTCAATTTGCAAGCTTATTTAGAAGATAAGTACACCAATACTTTGACACCTATAAGCATGTCGGAAAAAACAACATTTGATTTTGCAATAAGTACTAACGTAGGAGCATATGCCTCAGATCGTTTCAGAATTATTTTCAAGCAATTACGTCCATTGCCAGTAACTTTTGTAGATGTAAAAGCCAGCAAACAAAAAGAACAAATCAATGTAAATTGGAAAGTAGAAAATGAGATTAACATTCGTGAATATGCTGTAGAGAAATCTGCCAATGGTGTAAACTTTATAAAAGTTGGAACAGTAACAGCATCAGGTTTGAGTGAATATGCGTTTGTTGATGCATCTCCATTTGCAGGAAATAACTTCTATCGCATTCGTAGTGTTGGCATATTAGGAGAAATTAGCTACAGTAAAATTGTAAAAGTTTCTTTTGAGGCAGAACCTATGATTTCAATTTTTCCAAATCCAATTAAATCTGATCGAAAATCAACCATTAGTTTCAAAAATGTAGTTGCTGGATCTTATACATTAAAACTAACCAATAATCTTGGTCAAGTATTGATGCGTAAAGTAATTCAGCATGATGGAGTTACGATTCAGTATGATTTCACATTAAGCAAAACGATTTCAAATGGTAATTATACTTTAGAAATAATTGGTCAAGACAATAAAAAAACAAGCCTTAAGATTTTGTTTTAAATTAATAACACTTAAATTTGTGCACAAGTAATTTTAAAGATGAAAAATAAATTAAAAATTGTATTCGTGGGTATTACTTTGCTTGTTTTAACTATTGGTTTTAATTTTAGTTCAATAGCACAAGATCCGCCACCTCCAGATGAATGCTTAGATCCATTAGACCCCGCGTGTCCAATAGATGGAGGTTTGGTTTTTTTAATTGCAGCAGGAATTGGAATAGGGGCTAAAAATGCTAGAAGAAAAAAGTAAACAAATTTAAAAATAACTTTATAAAAAGACATGAAGAAATTCATGTCTTTTTTTGTATTCATAATGGAGTTTTATACCTTAGTTTATATTGCCTTAAAATAAATACGTTTCGGGTAGATTTAATCCTAATGACAAGCTGTTTTAAATAAATACGAGTATGTTTTTTCTTTGCCATGTAACTTGAAGCGATGTTTTAAAAATAATCGCATTATTTCTTACTGCCTTCAAATATTTTGCTACTTCAATTCAATTGTAAAATCGAACGATTTAAAATTGGCAAAGTAGTTTTTTTTGTTGAAATTTGTTTGAACTTGGATGCTATTATAAGTGCCCATATATATTATGAAACAACCCTTTTTTTACACATCTTTTTTAATTAAATACAAACAGTTAATTTCTTTTCTGTTGGTAGCTTTAATTTCTGTTTCTAATCAATCTTGTAAAACACCTAAAAATGCGACGTATTTTAACAAGTTAGTAAGAGATACAGTAATACAAACAAATTTAATCAAGTTCCCAGAGGTTGCTATTCAAAAAAATGATTTATTAGGAATTTCAGTT
>CALQKL020000188.1 GCA_943331145.2 Chitinophaga pinensis | reverse complement strand
CATTTTTACCGCCTAAAGCAGCGTCAACCATGGCGAGTAAGCTTGTAGGCACCAATCCAAGTCGAGTGCCACGTTTGTACACACTGGCCACATAACCTGCAATATCTGTAACTACCCCACCACCAACACCAACAATTAAAACATCTTTTCCAATTGAAGCTGCTAAAAGTTGGTCAATGATGGCATCTACCGTTTGTTGCGTTTTGTTTATTTCGCCAGATTGAATTTTGATAACATGAAACCCTTTAAACAAGTTGTTATGATGCGCATCAATATTTTCGTCGGTGATGATTACAATTTTTGATTGGGGCGCATAATTCAAGATTGAAGAAAAAGCATCTTCAAAAAGAAACTGTATTTTTTGATTGTCGATAATATAATTAAATGTGTGGCCCATAATCACTAAGGTTGATTCATTATATTATTTTGATGGTTGATGCTTTCAATGTGAACTGCATCGAAATATTTTTTTATAAAATCAGCGCTCAATCCCAATTCTATTGCTCTATCATGAACTCGATTTATAATTTCATTCCAGCGTTCGGATTGTAAAATGGTGATGTTATTTTCTTTTTTAAAAAGCCCAATCTGATCAGCAAGTTTCATTCTTTCTCCCAAAAGTTCAATTAATGCGTCATCTTTCAAATCTATTTGCGCCCTTAAATTGAGTAAAGATGTGCTATTTTTATTTGAATCAACATGAGCAGAACGCCAAATCAATTCATCTAATAACTTTTTTAGTTGAGAAGGGGTAATTTGTTGAGCAGCATCACTCCAAGCATTATCAGGGTCAATATGAGATTCAATCATCAAACCATTAAAATCGAGATTAATGCTTTTTTGTGCAACATCACTTAGCATAATTCTGTTGCCGCAAATATGAGAGGGGTCGCAGATTATGGGTAAATCGGGATACCTTCTTTTCATTTCAATAGGCAATTGCCACATCGGCGGATTTCTAAATTCGGTGTTACCAAAAGCAGAAAAACCTCTGTGTATGAGTGCTATGTTTTTTATACCCGCTTTTTGAATACGTTCAATAGCGCCTATCCATAATTCGATATCAGGATTAATGGGATTTTTTATCATCACTGGTATATCAACCCCTTTTAGTGAATCTGCAATTTCTTGAACTGAGAAAGGGTTCACGGTTGTTCTGGCACCAATCCAAAGCACATCAACATTATGATTGAGGGATTGCTCAACATGTTGAGCATTGGCGATTTCAACAGTTGTGGGCAAACCTGAAATATTTTTTGCTTCATTAAGCCAATTCAGCCCAATTGAGCCAACCCCTTCAAACATGCCAGGTTTTGTACGTGGCTTCCAAATTCCAGCACGTAATAACCCAATTTGGGAATTTTTAGCCAGTTCAACAGCTGTTTGTATCAATTGTTCGGGTGTTTCCGCGCTGCATGGACCGCTGATGATCATTGGTCTGTTATTCCAAAATGCCGACAACCTTTCGTTCATGGTTCTATTTAAATTAATAACATAAAATTAGTTGATTAGTTTGCTTATTTGAAATGAGGGGGGAATTAATTTTAAAAAGGAGATAGAATGAATTTTAATAAGAAATAAAAAATAAGGAATAAAGAATAAGGAAATAAGATTCATTTCAAATTTTGTGATAAAACAAAATGCAAAACGTCGATCAACCTTTAAACCAGCATGCGTCTTAAACCTTTAAACCAGAATAGCGACTTAAACCTTTCTTCCCCCCTCAAAAAAAAACCGCCAATTACATATCTGCAATGGCGGTTTCAAATTTATTTTGGCTTCGGTTTAAGTTATCATTATTGTATTCATTAGGATACTGAAGCCTCGCACTTCATCAGATCAAGTTTTTTAATAGGTTAGGATAAAATTTTTCATTTGGATTGGATTGTGTTTGGATTTGGATTTTAATACGGTTTTAGTTTTCTACAGGTTCGAATCATTTGGTTTTTTCTTTTGGATTGGATTTGATTTTTTAGTTTTTTTAGGATTGGATGTTTTTGGTTTTGTTTTTCATTGGAATCAAATTCTGGTTGTTTTCATTGGTATCGGATGGGTTGCGCGCTTATCTGAAGTAAAAGTACATTGGTATTTGATGCATTACAAGCAATGATATAAATCAGTTTGAAAATTGAGTTTTTACACATGTTTTGCATACGTATAGATACTTAAAATGGTGGAATTGAGGATGTGGGTAGCCCCCTCAATCCCCCAAGGGTGAAGTTGGGAAGGGCTGGGGATGGGCTTTTGTTTCGCGCAAAGCTCGCAAAGGGGCAAAGACGCAAAGGATTTTTTTGAAACACACAAAGTTTTTTATAACAATAAGTTGCTAATAAATGGAAAATACTTCCAGCTTCCCCCTTGGGGGATCGAGGGGGCTACCTTTTGGGGGAAGGGTTGGGGAATTGAGCAAAATAAAAAAGCCGTTCTGAGAACAGAACGGCTTAAGATTACTTGCCATTTTAAAAATCTTATAAAATAACCGACAAAAGTTATTTCAAATTAGATTATTTATTTTTTAACTTCAGGAGAATCAACTGCAGCTTTAGTAGTAGCAGGAGAATCAACTGGAGCTTGAACTGCTGGAGAATCAACTGCAGGTGTAGTTGTAGTTTCTACTGCAGGTGAATCTGTTGTTGCTTCGTCTTTAGTTTCTCCACCACCACATGATGTTAATGTTGCTGCGATCATCGCAATTGCTAAGAACTTTTTCATTGTTGTTTTTTTTTTGGTTTAAAATTATAATTTCGTTTTAATACCGCAAATGTAAAAAAGTAACCCAAATAATTAAAAAAAATTTTTTTGGGTTACAAATAGCTATAAATTGTATAAAGATTACGCTGTGAATAATTTAGGTTTTGACAAGGATTTATTAGAGGGTTTGAAGCTACAAGACAAAATTTGTATCGAGAAAATATATCGGCAAAATTTTCAGATGGTTCAATCCTTGATTTTAAATAATCGAGGTAGTTCTGATGATGCTGCAGATATTTTTCAGGAAACAATGATTGTACTCTACGAAAAATCCATCAACCCTAATTTTGAACTGAGTTGTCAATTAAAAACATATATATATTCTGTTGCCCGACGACTTTGGCTCAAAAAATTACAACAGCAACAACGAATTGGTTTACAAACGGATGATTTTGAGCAAGTAATTCCAGTTGAAGATGATTTAGAATACCATCAGAAACAACAAGACAGCTTCTCCATCATGGAAAAAGCCATGGCCAAAATTGGGGAACCTTGTAAAAGTTTGTTGGAAGCATTTTATATCAACAAAAAACAAATGCAGGAAATAGCTCAAGAATTCAAGTATACCAATGCGGATAATGCCAAAACACAGAAGTACAAATGCTTGGTTCGATTAAAAAAATTATTCTTTGCTGAATATAAATATTAAAATAAAAGTTTGCTGAATATGGAAGAGACATTATTAATTCAAACAACAGAACGTTACATAAAAGGGGAATTGAGTGCTCAAGAGAGAATTGCTTTTGAGGACCTTAGAAATAACAACCCCGAAATCGACCAATTGATTGTTGAGCAAATTTATTTTTTACAAACTTTAAATAAATTATCGGACCAAAAAAGATTAATACATCATACCAACGAAACGGTTACAAAACTAACATCAGAAGAATTTATTACATATAAGCAACCCAAAATAAGCGCAGATATCATTTCTATTTGGAACAAATACAGGAAAACAGTTGCCGTTGCAGCTTCTATTGCCATTGTGGTTTCTGTTACTTGTGCATCAATTATTTCTATTTTTAGCTCTGGCAAACAAAATAGCATCAAACCTTTGGTTGAAAAACTAAAAGAACAAGATGTAAAATATAAAAAACTTGAAAAGCAAATTGGCAAATTAAACGAAGCGGCCAATTCAAATGCTCAAATTGACAAACCACGTATTGAAAGCAAATTCAGGGCTACCGGATTTATGATTGATGTGGCCAACAATTATCTTGTGACCAATGCGCATGTTATTGCAGAAGCAAAAAATCATTTAATTGTTGAAAATAATAAAGGGGAGCAATTTGCTGCACAAGCGGTATATGTTAATGTGGAAAAAGACCTTGCAATATTAAAAATAACAGATGCTGATTTTGTAAAACTAGCTCCCACTCCATTTAGTATCAAAAAAAGCAATTCCGATTTAGGCGAATCTGTCTTCATTTTGGGCTATCCAAAACAAGAAATTGTATATGGCGAAGGTTATATCAGTGCTAAAAATGGCTTCCAAATGGACACGATTTTTTGTCAATTAAGCACCATCGCTAATGAAGGAAATAGTGGTTCTCCAGTTTTAAATAAAAATGGCGAATTGGTTGGTGTTGTTTCTAGTATGGAAACAAATGTAGATGGTGTTGTATATGCCATTAAATCATCAAACATTTTTAATGCCATCAACGAAATGAAGCAAACTAAAGAAAATGAAAACATCAAAATCACCTCAAATCCTACCTTAAAAAAATCTGATAGAATCAATCAAATTAAGAAAGTACAGGATTATGTTTTTATGATTAAAGGGGATTAGGTAAAAAGGTTTAATTCGCTTCGCTGGTTTAATGTTTAATGGTTTAAAAGTTGAACTAAACACCAAACACCAAAAATAGAAGGTTTAATTCGCTTCGCTGGTTTAATGTTTAATGGTTTGAAAGTTGAACCAAACCACAAACAATAAACCACAAACATATT
>CALQKL020000187.1 GCA_943331145.2 Chitinophaga pinensis | reverse complement strand
ATAATCGGTTCTACTGTAGGCATGAGTGCGGTGGGCGCAAAGCCAATCGTAGAGGTTCAATTTGCAGATTATATTTATCCGGGACTCAACCAATTGGTAACAGAAATTTCTAAAAGCTGTTATTTAAGTTGTGGCAAATTTCCAGTTCAAACTTTAATAAGAGTGCCCATTGGCGCATATGGTGGCGGCGGACCTTACCACAGTGGTAGTGTAGAAAGCACCTTGCTTACCATTAAAGGAATTAAAGTGGTTTATCCTTCAAATGCGGCCGACATGAAAGGTCTTTTAAAAGCTGCCTTTTTAGATCCTAATCCGGTTGTAATGCTTGAACACAAAGGACTTTACTGGAGTAAAGTTCCAGGTACTGAAGATGCAAAAATGACCGAACCCGATAAAGATTACATCATCCCATTAGGAAAAGGAAATGTTGTTTTGCAAGCCAATGAAAACAATATTGAAGAAGGAAATTCTTGTTGCATCATTACTTACGGCATGGGCGTTTATTGGGCTAAAGCTGCAGCCAAAAACTTCGAAGGAAAAGTAGAAATCATCGATTTAAGAACTTTATTCCCATTAGACGAAGCGCTTATATTTGAAACCGTTAAACGTCATGGCAAATGCTTGATATTAACCGAAGAGCAACAGAACAATTCTTTTTCAGAAGCACTAGCAGGGCGAATTTCAAAAGCTTGTTTTAGATATTTAGATGCCCCAGTAGAAGTATTGGGCGCATTGAATTTACCAGCAGTTCCCATGAATGTGGTGCTCGAAAAAGCGATGTTGCCTAATGCAGAGAAAGTATCAGCGGTGATAAATGGCTTGTTGAGTAATTAACCCTCGCTCAAAATCCGCCCATCTTTCATCTGAATAATCCTATCACTTAGTTTAGCAAGCGCATCATTGTGGGTAACAATCAAAACTGTTTGTCCGTATAAATCGCGCAGTTTAATAAAAAGTTGATGTAGCTCGTACGCATTTGCAGAATCTAAATTACCCGTTGGCTCATCTGCCATAATGATTGAAGGATTGTTGATAAGCGCCCTTGCAACCGCAACCCTTTGTTGTTCACCCCCAGATAATTCGGAAGGTTTATTGCCAAATCGATGAGAAAGTCCCAACTGATCGAGCAATTCTTTGGCTTTTTTTTCGGTTACACTACGATTTTTTCCCCCAATCCAAGCGGGGATACAAACATTTTCTATGGCGGTAAACTCGGGTAAAAGATGATGAAACTGAAAAATAAAACCAATATTTTTATTTCTAAAATTGGCTAGTTTTTTTCCTTTTAACGCTGAAATATTTTCATTATTCATTGTTATTGATCCAGAATCAGCGTTGTCTAACGTGCCCAAAATGTGTAACAGCGTGCTTTTCCCAGCGCCAGAAGCGCCAGTGATGCTTACAATTTCTGCAGCTTTTATTTCAATGTCAACACCTTTTAATACTTGAAGTGTGCCATAATTTTTGGTAATTCCCTTTGCTATTAGCATAAATTAAAATTAACCAATTATGGTTTTAGAATGTTAATAAATAAAAATATTTTCTGCACTTGGTAAAAAGACATTTGGTAATTTCATCTTAACCTCTACATTTGCAAAATAAACCAATTATAAAATGTTCTGGACATTAGAATTAGCATCACATTTAGAAGACGCGCCTTGGCCTGCTACCAAAGATGAATTAATCGATTATAGCATCCGTAGTGGCGCACCAATTGAAGTAATTGAAAACCTTCAAGAATTAGAAGACGAAGGCGAAATTTATGAAGGCCTTGAAGATATCTGGCCTGATTATCCTAGCCAAGAAGATTTCTTTTTTAATGAAGACGAATATTAATTAGCTTTAGTTAGTAATAAACAAATTGCGTTCATTTTGTGCGCAATTTATTTTTCATGTTTATTCATTAAAACGAGAGCAATTGATGAAGCGTGTACTTACTTTACTTTTCTGCGTTTTTAATTTCCAACTAGGTTTTACCCAAGAATTATTTTCATTTACAGAGCCTGCAAGCAATATGCCTTCAAAAAGTATCGGTTTTAGACTAACCAATACGTTGATGAAAGAAGATGCAACCAATCAATTGAATTTACACTTGTTGCCCGAGATAATGGTTGGGATAAACAAGCATTTTATGTTTCATGCTGAAGGCTTTGTTTCTAATAGAAAAAAAAATATAGATGCTGAAGGTGCTGCCATATATGGCAAATACCGATTTTTTAGTAGTGATGATATACATTCCCATTTTAGGTTAGCCGCTTTTTCGCAGTGGGCTTTCAATATGAGCGATGTGCATCAAGATGCCATTGATTTAAGGGGACATAACTCAGGATTCAACTTGGGCTTATTAGCTACAAAACTCATTAATAAAACAGCAGTATCAACCTCCATTGCATATGTACAAGCCATGGATAATGGCAAAGCTGCTGAATATCAATTCTACAACAATAACAAAGCAATAGACTATACCCTATCCATTGGGAAATTATTTTTGCCAAAAGAATATGTTGATTATAACCAAACGAATATGAATGGCATGTTGGAGATGCTTTGTCAAACCAATTTATCTACTGGAAAAACATTTGTTGACCTAGCTCCATCATTGCAATTTATTATTTTAAGTAAAATGCGTGTAGACTTAGGTTATCGATTTCCATTATCAAAAGATTTATATCGAACAGCTACTTCCGGAGGCTCGATTAGATTTGAATACAATATTTTCAGTGCATTTAAATAATCAACCTATTTTTCAAAGTAAGCTATTGTTCCTCCTACCCAAGTTTTATCTTGATTGTACCTTGTACCAATCATCTCCCCTTGACTCAAGCGCGCCAAATTATGCACCGCAATGGGTTTTTCCCAGCCTTCTTTCCAAAAATAAAAAAGTCTGATTTCTAGTTTCGAATTTCCAACTGGTGTTTCCACAACTTCAGCATAATCTACTTTACGTTGCAGTATCCAGTTTTCTGGATCTTTTATTTGATCGATATCGTTTTGTGAAACGTTGATGATTACACCCATTCCAGCGTAAGAAAAAAGTGGTTTCAAAACGAATTCATGAAGCGGAAGAGGTTGCTTTATATCATTTAAAAAATAGGTTTCTGGAATATAACGGTGATGTGTAAATGGCAAAATATATTTACTGATTCTATAAAACCAATGGGGATGTGCAACCCATTCTACTTCATATTTTTTTGTAAGATCAATATATTTTAATTCAGGAAATCTAACTAAATCATCAAATATCATTCTGTTAAAAATCCGTTTTATTTGAATTAGATTTCCCGAATCTTTATAAAACAGTTTATCGTCAATAGCAATTAATTCAGTGATGCAAATGGTTTTTATGCCAAGAATTTTTTCTGTAATCTTAAAGTCAATTAATGTTTTTTGTTGTTGTGGCAAAATCTCTAACAATACTACAGAATCCAAACCTTCATTGCCAATTATAATTTCTTTTAGGAGTTGAATATAATTATCGCCTTCATATCCATTTAAATAAGAATCATAATTTTCAGGAATGCTGTAATGTTTTCTGGTTAACTCATCGCATAAATATTGAAAGCCGTATAAAGATGGAAAGCCCTGCATCTCTATCAATTGTGGCTCTATTTCACCTGCTTTGTTTTTACAAATGCCAAAATCAAAAACCATCAACTGAGGAAAATCATTTTCGCCAGGTACGTTAAATTCATTTGGAATGCTAGGCTCTGTTAGCTTTTTAAAATCTTTCTCTTTAATAAAATCAATTACAGCATCTGCCGTTTCTTCCATCTTCAACTTTAAATCCTTCGAAATAAAAACAGGCGTTTCAGCAACACGAAATGCTAATTTTGTTTGTGCAAATGATTCTATATCGGATAAATATGCAGCATACTTCTCTTGAGTAAATTCGTTTAAAAAAAATGTGCGGAGTGCTTGCTGCATGCTATTGTAAAATATTTTTATGGTGTAAAGCGTCTAAAATAAAATTAGGCACCATCGTTGAAAATGTGTTCAATATTTTATCTGGATCATGAAGCTGATCAATCATAGATTGCCATTTTGCTTCACCATGTTCGGCTATAACTTCTTGTTTCTTTTCATCCGTAAGTAAATACTGTATCACCCCTTCTGGATCTGCTTCTGGGTGAAACTGTGTACCAAATAATTCTCTATTAAACCGAATCGCCATCAACGCCCTTTCATAAGGTACATGTGGACGGGCTTTTTCTATGGCTAATATTTTTGCACCCATTTTATCTAGTATATTCAATGCTGGTTTTGTAGCTTGGTAATCTCTACTATCTACCGCATAAAATGGATCAGTTATATTTTTAAAAATCGAATCTTGAGCTGCATTATTTATAAAGTGTACTGGAAAAACCCCAAATGCCGTACTTTTTCTTTTGGAAACTTCTGCAACTTTAAAAAACCTACACGCCATTTGAAAAGAATGACATATAAAAAACACAAACTTTTTATCCTGCTTACTTGACACTTGATTAAATAAAACCAAATTATTCAGCCAATTAAAATATAGGATTTCCCATTCTGCCAAATTGGGTTCTATTGGACTTCCGGGACCACCGCTCGACAAGTAAATATCGTAGCTTAAATCTGGAATCTGAAGTTGATTTCGGAGCTCAAATTCATCTACCTGAAATGGAATCTGGTATTTTTCTTGGAATATTTTTAAAATGGTGCGAATACCCCGCATGCCCTGATTTACTGTACCCGCATACAAATCAATCACCGCTACTT
>CALQKL020000186.1 GCA_943331145.2 Chitinophaga pinensis | reverse complement strand
CTTGGAGATAAGTAAGCATTGTCGAAAAATGGTGCACGTGTTTGATATCTTGCGTTAGCAAACAAATAATTCATTTTAGCTACTTTGTAAGTCAACCCCGCTTTGAATGCGTAATTGTAGAATTGATTTTCTGCAGAATTACCATATGAATTATCTAAAAACAATCCAGATTTTACGCGACCATATCTGCTAAAATTGGTGTACGAGTTTTCCATCCCTACAAAAAAATCAGCCCCGTGCAATTTCACATTTGTTTGAACCCATCCGAATGCTTTTTGAATATTGATATCATAATTGTATCCAAACTCATCTCCCACTTTCAAAATTCTATTTGGATTGTTTACATCGTTTTGTCCAGCTACTGGATTAGAAGGGAAATCACGTTCTGCAAATTGATTCAAATCCACATAAAAATCTCCTCCCAATAAATCATTTACCCTTTTGAAATAATGATTTTTTTGTTTTTCATAACCTAAACCTGCAGAAATATCGATGTGTTTGTTAATAGCAGAATTAAACGTAGTGTTTGCAGTAATTTTTTTAGTACTGGTTACTCTTTCTTCTAAAATATAAATTGATCTTTTTCCTGAAACGTTATTTCCAACTATACCATTTGCATCTTGAATGGTTTCAAAACTACCATAGTTTGCATTATATAAAGCATCCCAATTTATCTGACGCTTTGTAATGTCATTTTTTAGGATATCGTAAACTTGTTGTCTGATATTTGGATCTTGTTGATAGCTTGGTAAATAGCGATAATAATCTGGTCTTGGATCAGGCGCGTTGTACCAATCTAAACCTGTTGTACTTCTTTCTCCAGATGTTACCGAAACTGCAGTAACCAAACTTGTTTTGTCATTTATTTTCCAATCATGTGTTAAAATTCCAATTGGTTGGAATGTATTTCCTACACTTGAATTTCTTTTTCTGCCGTTTTGATATCCCCAATAAGGATTATAATAATTGGTTCCAGATATCTCGCGCATCTCTTCAACTGTTGAACCTTGTCTACCAATTTTTGTTGGAGTAGCAAATGCCACAAATGAAATCAAATGCTTATCATTTATTTTCTTATCTATCCCAACATAACCCGACCATCCATCATAAAATGTTCCATCTGCAAATCCTTCATCAGCCCAACGACGTGAACCTGAGAAACTAAATGCCCATCCTTTAGCATTAAATCCTGTTGATTTGGTAAAACTGAAACGATGTAAATATGTTCTGTTCGAAAGTGAATATCCAATTTTAGTTTGCTTCCATTGCTTTGAAGCCCTTGTATCAATATTTGTTGCGCCACCTAATGGACCAAAAGTAAATTTATTGGATTGCAACCCAAAAGAATTCGTTCTGCTACGCATTACATCATTCAATCCGCCCCATAATCCATAAGGCGTAAATCCGTTATCCAAGTTTTCCATTGGAATGCCATTCATTGTAGTACCAAATAAATCTGCATCGTAACCTCTAATTCTAAAACGAACTACATTAAAGTTAAATAATGCTGAACTGTAGAAAGGATTTTTTCCAGTGTTCAATTGACCAGAAATGTTTTGAGCACTACCGTCAATATTGTCATTTTCATCCAATGAAACCACAGGGATGTTGTCAAGAATATTGTCTTTTGCCTCGTCTAAAATGGTCGTGTCTGTTGCAGCCAATATAGCGTCAACTTTATTTTTTTCTTGCGCTTTCAAAGAAGTTGAAAAGCCAAACAAGATTGCAACACTCCAAATAATGTTTTTGTATTGATTCATTTTAGGTTTTTATTAGAACGGTGCAAGATAAACTAATAAAACAATAAAGAAAAAAAATAAATAACAAATAAAAACTAAATTAAATACCAAAATTGTTACTTGCAAAGTCTTGTAAAAAACGATTAGCTTCGCTAAAAAAATTACAACTATGAAGAAAAGACTTGTTACTGTTTTATTTATCAGCATACTTTTATTGAACTCAAATTTAAAGTCTTTTGCTTGGGGAAAAACCGGTCATGCATTGGTAGCAGAAGTTGCTTTTAAATTTTTAGACTCTGCAACTCAGAAGCTTGTAAAAAAATATTTAGGCAACCTCACCATTGAAGAAGCTGCAAATTGGATGGATGAGCAAAAAGGCAACAGCTACTACAACTACATGCGTTCGTGGCATTATATAAATCTTGATAAAGGAACCAAATACGCACCAAGTCCAGAAAGAAATTCAATGACTGTTATACATTCTGCATTTTCTGAATTAAAAAACAGACATGAAACGGAAATGTCTGACAAAGAAATTAGATACCGTTTACTACTTCTATTTCATTTAGTGGGTGATCTTCATCAGCCTCTGCATAATGGATATGCCATTGACAAAGGGGGGAACTCAGTACAGGTAAGCTCACCACATGTTTCAGGTAATTTGCACAGCGTTTGGGATACTCAAATCTTAGAATACAAGAGAATTAATTTAGACACTTGCATGCAAGTTTATGCCAGTTTAAAAAGTGATGAAATCGCTTCAATCAAAAAGATAAACGAACTTAAATGGATGTACGAATCTCGTGCTTATCTTGATCAGGCTTATGATTTTGAAAAAAACTTTTTAGATGATAAATATCTAGATAAAAACATTGAAGTAATCAAGAAACAACTCGTTATTGGAGGATTAAGATTGGCGAGCATGCTTGATGAGCTTTTTAATCCAGCAGGGAATAAAAAGGTTAATCCGGATTCGACGTATTAGAGAGGTTTTTGAGGTTTTTGAGGTTTTTGAGGTTGTAGGGGTTGAAAATATTCTACCCTTTTAAAAAGTAAGCATTCTCCCTTTGCGTCTTTGCACCTTTGCGAGCTTTGCGCGAAACGAATTCTGCCGATGTTGGTGTTTTCACCAATCATCAAAGAGGAAGATGTTTATTTTGCTCTGCATTGGCGCCGGTTTCCAAACCGGTGTCTATGAGAGATTTCAGTTTTAGGGGTTGAAAATCTTCAACCCTTACAAAAGGTTGGATGTATTCAAAAGTTTTAGAAGTTCATTCCATATTGAAATAGAGAAACGTCTTAAACCAGCGCAGTGTTTTAAACCAACGAAGTGTTTTAAACCAGCGTAGCGTTTTAAACCATCTAAAAAAGTCATTTATGAACAAACTCATCCTTTCCACCATCATCTTTTTTATCTTGATTTCTGGCGCTTTCGCGCAAATCAATATCAAAAAAGATTCAAATTATATCGAGACACCTGTGACGTTGGAAACTAAAACAGGCACTATTTACGGCACATTAACCATGCCAATTCAGACAAAATCTTCGCCACTCGTAATCATCATTGCCGGTTCGGGACCAACAGATAGAGATGGAAATACAATAATGATTAAGGGCAAAAATAACTCCTTAAAATATTTAGCAAACGAATTGGGAAACGCAGGTATTTCATCAATCCGATACGACAAACGTGGAATCGCAGAAAGTAAACTCGCCATGAAAAGCGAAGCCGATCTTCGATTTGACGATTATGTAAATGATGTAATTGATTGGATAAATAAGTTTAAAAAAGACAAACGTTTTAGTGAAATAATAATTGCCGGACATAGCGAAGGTTCATTGATTGGCATGATTGCAGCAAATGGACTTGCAGACAAATACATCTCTATTTCTGGCGCTGGAGAAAAAGCAGGAACCCTTATCAAAAAACAATTACAAACACAATCTTTAGAAATTCAAGATTATTCAAACCATGCTATTGATAGCATTGAAGCTGGTTTTATTGTAAAAAAAATCAACCCTTTGATGTATAGTTTGTTTCGTCCAAGTGTACAACCTTATTTAATCAGCTGGTTTAAATACAACCCTCAAACAGAAATCAAAAAATTAAAAATTCCGGTATTAATCCTTCAAGGTGATAACGACATTCAGGTTTCGACAGAAGATGCGCAATTGTTATATAAAGCTCAACCAGAGGCAACTTTAACCGTTGTAACAAATATGAACCACGTTTTAAAAATCGTTGAAGGCGATAAATCTCAAAACATAAAAAGTTACAGCGATGCTTCTTTGCCAATTGCGGATGAATTGGTTAGAGTGATTGTAGAGTTTGTATTGTATGGGTTGGATATTTTCAACCCTTACAAAGGTTGATGAGTTTTCGTAGGGGTTGAATATTTTCAACCCTTACAAAAGGTTGGATGTATTCAAAAGTTTTAGACGTTCGTTCCATATTGAAAAAGAGAAACATCTTAAACCAACGAAGTGTTTTAAACCAGCGCAGCGACTTAAACCAAAGAAGTGTCTTAAACTAGCGAAGCGAATTAAACCAGCGAAGCGTTACGGCTTCTTCCCTTCTTTAGGTTTTGCAGTTGATGTAGGTTTTGCAATTATAGCTTCCTTATACATTTTTGCTTCTGCATCATTAGGATCCAATGCCAATGCTTTTTCTACATAACTCAAGGCCATATTTTTATCCTTTTTAATGTTGGCAAAATAAGCTACAAAATATTTGTACGCCGTCATTAATTGAGGCTTATATTTAACAGTATCAACCATTGAAAGTTGTATGGTTTTTTCAAATGCTACATTTGCCAAACCTTGTTCCATTGTAGTATCTATTGCCCAGCTTGCTTTTCCAATCATGTTATAGGCATAAGGGTCATCAATAAATTTGTTTGCAGAGGCCGTGAAAGCAATAATTGATTTTTGATAATCTCCTCCTTTATAATAGTTAAATGCGGTTGTATTCAAATCAAATTTTGAAGGGTTCTTTTTTACAG
>CALQKL020000185.1 GCA_943331145.2 Chitinophaga pinensis | reverse complement strand
GGCACTTTCTACCCGATGCAAACTTTCTTTAATTGCATTGTCGGGCAACCCAACGATGTAATAATTTTTACCCTGATTATTGACATCTATTTCTACTGAAATTGTTTTGGCTTCTACGCCATAAACCGCCATTCCAAATGTTTTTACAAGCATACCCAAATTTGAAATTTTTCATTTCAAAAAGAAAAGTAAAAACATCGAATTATAGAAAGAAAAAAACAAGAAATTGTTGTAGGAAAAATTGTGTTTTAATAGAAACAATTATTTATTGCCTAAATCTTCAAGCATTTGAATCACGCCTTCTTTTTTTAGAATTAAATAACCAAGACGGTCATTGCTAACGCCTTCTTTTAACGCATAACTAAATTGAAATTGATCATCTATAAAAGAAGTTTCAAAATAATTGAATTTTATGGCATTCTGTGTTTTTAGTGACTCACTGATTTCATATAAATGTGTGGACAAAATGCATAATACATTTGGAATTTTCACGAGCCCTTCAATTACAATAGTACTGCATTTCATGGCATCTTCTACATTGGTGCCTTTAAAAAGTTCATCTATCAAAATCAACCATTTTCTGCCATCATTAATTTTATGAATGGTAGATTTAATTCTTTGCACTTCGTTATAAAAATAACTTTCTCCTTTTGAGAGATCATCCATGATGTTGATGTTGCTTAGCATTCCATCGAAAAAAGATAATTCCATGTTTTGAGCTGGAACAGCCATTCCAGTATGTGCTAAAAAAACGGCAGATCCAACTGATTTAATGAACGTACTTTTTCCGGCCATGTTGGCGCCCGTCAAAAATAAAAAATGCTTTTGCTGGTCTAAATTAAAATCATAAGGTGTTGGATTGTTTAATATCAAATGATGCAATCCTTTTGCATTAAAAAACGGACGCTCCCTTTCTACAAAAACGGGGAAAGACAATTGATGTTCATGAACAGATTTTGCCATTCCAAACCAAGCGTCAATTTTTGCATGAATCTTAAGCAAATCCAACATGCTTGACTTAAATTGATTGCGAAAAAAATATCCAAGCTGAATAATTTCTTGCACATTCAGCTGATTAGCGTTTTCGGTTTTATCAATAATTTCTAAGGATTTTTTTGGGGTTAATTTTTCAATATCGGCTAAAACATTTTTAAGTATTAATGGCGTTTCCGAATTGGAAAGTAAATGCACAATCGACTTTAATCCTTTTATAAAATCAAAGCAATGATTTACTGAAAATTTTAATAATGAATAATCTGACTTTTGTAAAAACGAAAACAGTTTTGCATGATAAAATGAAACCCTTTCTGGTATGGCATTTAAATTTGAATCGTAAAATCGCTCAATAACTTTTATGGTTCCATTGCTGATTTCAGTTGGCCAAGAATTTACAAACGGGATTATATATTTTATCGTATCCTGAACCGATTTAATTTCTTCTATACTTTTCAGCGGCGTTGATAGAAACAACTTCAACTGATTTTCACCGTTAGTGGTGGTGGTGAAGTTTATTTTTCCAAATAGGGACAGGTTATTTTCGCCATTGAAAATATTTAAATCATTTAATGTGGTTTTATCAATTTCCATACATTATTTTCTATCAAAAGTCATGCGCTTTCCTTTTGGCGCATCTACAATTTTTCCATCATTAAAAACAATATTTCCGCTTACCATTGTTTGTATTATGCTTGATGGAAATGCTACGCCCATAAGTGGACTCCAGCCACATTTGTACATAATATTGTTTTCGGCAACTGTATATGGCTTGTTCAAATCCACCATGACCAAATCCGCAAAATATCCTTCACGAATATATCCGCGTTCCTGAATACCAAAACAATCCGCAACAGCATGACTCATTTTTTCAACAACTTTATTAATACTTATTTTTCCTTCTTGAACATACATCAGCATCATTTGTAAACCGTGCTGTACCAAAGGAAGACCCGCATGTGCATGTTCGTATGGACCTTCTTTCTCTTGAATGGTATGTGGTGCATGATCTGTAGCTATAACATCCAATCTGTCATCCAATAAAGCTTTCCATAAAGCGGATTTATTGTGCGCTGCTTTAATGGCTGGATTGCATTTAATTTGATAGCCCAATTTATCATAATCATCGGCAGTAAAATGCAAATGATGAACACAAACTTCTGCTGTAATTCTTTTTTCTTTTAATGGCATCATGTTGCCAAAAAGTTGCAGTTCCTTTTCTGTACTGATGTGTAAAATATGTAAACGGCTATTGTATTTTTGCGCCATTTTTACAGCTCTTAATGATGATTCATAACAAGCATCTTCATCACGTATGAATGCATGATCAGCAGGCGAAAGCTTGGATTTTATTGATTTTAATTGCTGATAATTGTTTCTAATAATTGTTTCATCTTCGCAATGCGTAGCAATCAACATTTCTGTTTCACTAAATATTTTTTCGAGTGTATTAAAATTATCTACGAGCATATTTCCCGTGCTGCTGCCCATAAATATTTTCACACCACAATAGTCATTTTTAATTTTATTTAATTTCAACACCTCCTCCGCATTATCATTACTCACGCCCATAAAAAATGAATAATTGGCCGCTGAAGTATTTGCCGCAATTTGATATTTCTGTTCCAGTAAATCAATTGTCAATGCATTGGGAATGGTATTAGGCATTTCCATAAAACTGGTGATACCACCCGCAACAGCTGCTTTACTTTCTGTTTCAATTGTGGCTTTATGTGTAAGTCCAGGTTCTCTAAAATGTACTTGATCGTCAATTACACCGGGTAACAAATGTTTCCCAACGCCTATAATCTCTTCACATTTTCCTTTTACAGAAATTTGTGAATCTATTCTTTCTATGCGCTCTCCTTCAATTAAAACGTCCATCGTTTTTATAACGCCTTCATTTACTACGGTTATATCTTTAAAAAGGTATTTTTGCATAACTTAATTATCTTGTTGATTAAATGAATTTCCAGATGCAAATTATTAAAAGCTTTTTCAAATTTTTGATTTTTATTTTACCCTTGCAAACTATTGCACAATCTACGTTTTTACCACAAGGTTCGGATGAGTATCATTATATAGACAGAACAGAGATTTTAAAAGGAAATTTATCTGATGTATTGTTTACTGGCATTAAGCCATATAGCAGAAAAAAAGTGATTCAACAGCTTTCAAATGCAGATACAAATCAAGTGACAATTTTATTGGCATATCCTCAGGAAGAAAAAGTTTGGAAAAATAATATCGAATGGATTGGCACAAAAGAAATGTATTATAAAAGCCAACATCCTATTTTAAAGAATTTTTATACTACCCCTTGTAATTTCTATTCTGTAAATACAAAAGATTTCTTTTTATCCGTAAACCCCGTTTTAAGCTTTAGGGCTGGTAAAGAAATGGGTTACGATAAAACGCTTTATTTAAATACAAGAGGCATTACGCTCCGTGGCAGAATTGCCAATAAAATTGGATTTTCATCTACGATTATGGACAATCAAGAACGTGGACCGGAATTTTTTCAAGATCAAGTACGTCAACTTAGAGCAGTTCCAGGTGTTGGTTTTTACAAATTGTTTAAAAAAGATTCGTCTGCTAATGATTATTTTGATGGAAGAGGATATGTAACTTTTAATGCCACAAAATACATCGACTTCCAATTTGGTTATGATAAAAATTTTATTGGAAATGGATACCGCAGCTTATTTTTAAGCGATTGGAGTAACAGTTATCTTTTTGCAAAAATAAACACCACCATTTGGAAATTCAATTATCAGAATTTATTTATGGAATTAACGCCTCAGTTTAAAAAAGAAGGCGATTCATTGTTGAAAAGAAAATATGCCGCAATGCATCATTTAAGTTTCAATGCCACCAAATGGTTGAACATCGGGCTTTTTGAGGGCGTTATGTTTGGCAGAAAAGATCATTTTGAATTTCAATATTTAAACCCCATTATTTTCTACAGACATGTTGAAAGCACAATCGGAAGTCCGGATAACGCAATAGCGGGCATTGATTTTAAAGCCAATATCAAAAAGCGTTTTCAGGTTTATGGACAATTGTTATTGGATGAGTTTATCCTTTCAAAAATAAAAAAAGACCCTACCAATTGGGTAAATAAATTCGGGATGCAATTGGGTGGAAAATACATCAATGCTTTTGGTGTAAAAAATCTTGATGTTCAGTTAGAAATGAATCGGGTTCGTCCATTTACTTATTCGCATAACGACACCATCAACAATTACACGCATTATAATCAGCCACTAGCACATCCATTAGGCGCAAATTTTATGGAGTGTATTGGCATTGTAAGATATCAACCATTCCCAAAATTGGTGATGAATGCACGTATGATGTACTATTATAAAGGATTGGATTCTACAGGGAAAAATTTTGGTGGAAATATTTTTAGAAGTTATAATACGCGTGTTGGTGAAGATGGCTACCGCATAGGATTTGGCGACAAATTAACTTGTTTAAACGCGATGATAAATGTTTCATATGAATTAAGACAGAATTTATTTTTTGATCTGAGTTATCAGTTCAGAAATCAAAAAGTAGCTAGTTTAAAATCGAATGAAAATTCAAATGCCATACAATTTGGCATGCGTTTGAACATGTGGCAAAGACAATACGATTTTTAGAAAATGCTTATTCAATGATAAGTGAAAGCGTTAATGTGCGTGATTTGATTTGGTCGATTACATTTGAAAACTTGAGGTTTTCATCGCGACTATGCACATTTTTTAAACCCCAACCTAATTTCAATTCAGGCGATAACACAAAAACCGGAAAGT
>CALQKL020000184.1 GCA_943331145.2 Chitinophaga pinensis | reverse complement strand
TGGAAGTACGGCTTTTAACGTATAAAAAACACTTTTTAAATTAACAGAAATTACATTTTCAAAGTCGTCAATTTTTGTTTCTTCAATATTTCCAACAATGTGAATACCTGCATTAGCAAACAATAAATCTATTTTTTGATGTTTATTAAAAATCTGATCAACGGATTGTTTAACATTATCGAAATTGCGTACATCACAATGAATGTAAAACTCATCATTTGGTTCATCATTAAACAAATCCAAATTATAAACAAGGGCACCTTTTTCACGTAGTTTAATTTTGGTTGCTTGTCCGATTCCAGAACTCGCGCCAGTTATAATTGCAATTTTACCTTCTTGTTGCATAAAATGTTGTTTTATTGATTGCTGCTTTTGATTGGCAAATGTGCATTTTAATTTAACTTATTGCAAAATATTTTTTTAATAGTGGAAGATAGAATGAGTTATTGTAGGAAGTTTGAATTGTTTAAAACTGAATTATAATAATCTTTCCCACTACCAAAAGATGCGGTTTGGCGTAATAGTTGGTGAATTTCTTTGTTTAAACATTTTGCTATATTTGAAGTGTGTGTTTATAATGAACTTTTGTGTTAGAACGGCCGTTTTTCAAAATACTGCAAATCGTCAGGTAAAATGTAAACAATCAATTAAAATATGATTATGAAATATTTAATTACTACACTATTAATTTCATTTTTGACTGCATGTGGGGTACAGCAAAAATTAAGCGTTTCCTATAAACTAAGTCCTGGAATGACAAAATCTGAAGTTGAGATAATAATGGGCCCACCTGTGAAAAGCGATTTTAAGCAAAATGTTGAGGAGTGGCATTATTGTAAGACTGGTATGGGTTCAGACGAGTTATTGGCATTGTTTTTTTACGAAGGTAAATTGGTAGAGAAACTAAACTACACAGTGACTATTGCAGATACAAGAGGAATTTATGGTTCTTGTGAAAAATTTATAAAAATGGGTAACTATAGAGAACCAGAAAAGGTTATAGAACTAAGAATAAGATAAGTATTCGCTTTGAAAAACACTTGAGTTAGCACGATAATCACCATCACCAATAAAAAATGAAAACAAAAATTATATCACTGAAAAAAATAGCATCCTCTTGCTGTTTATTGATATTACTTGTTTTCAACAATAATTTATCCGCTCAAATTATATACACAGACATAAATGACGAAACGCCCAATGCTACTTATCCTTTAGATTTGAATAACGATAGTATTGTTGATTTCATCATTCAATTTGGTGGAAGTGGTAGTACGATTGGGGTAATTTGTTCCCCTCAAAATAACAATGCTTATGCAGGGAATTTTGTTGGTGACGTTCATTTACCATGGGCATTATCTGCATCGAATAATATCTGCGACACATTATCAACATGGTATGATGGGAATAACCCTGGTACAATGGGTATGGGTACAAGTATAGGTTATTGGCCTAGTGCAACAAATAAATATTTAGCCCTAAAACTTATGGTGGGATCAAACACATACTATGGCTGGGCACGCTTCGATTTATTAGCAATTTCTTCCTCCTTCACCATTAAAGATTACGCTTACGAGAGCACCTCAAATGCTTGCATCCAAGCGGGAAAAACCAACGTAGGGGGTAATGAAAATTCAGACAAGCAAATTGCCGTTTTTCCCAATCCTTTTATTTCTTCAACAACAATAAAGACAATTAACAATCTTAAAAATGCAACCCTGACGATTTACAATTCTTATGGAAAAGCATTAAAGCAAATGAAAAATATTTCTGGCAAGACCATTTCTTTATTACGTTATAATCTTCCAGGTGGAATTTATTTTATTAGGATTACAGAAGATAACAAAATGATTGCTGTAGAGAAATTAATAGTTAGAGATTGAGCATAGAATTATCGCGTAAGCAACATCGCTATGTTTACATTTAATTATTTTATAAAAGAAATAATATTGATTTATTAGAGCGAATTTTTTTTACAAAGATTCGAAAACGAAACTTCTAGTTGATATATCTAAAACCTCTTTTTACTTGGTCTGAGTTTTTAAGCAATTGAAGTACAAATAATTTATATTGCTACGAATTTTATTCTCGAAAACCATTGTACTCTATGAATCTTAAAAGGAAAACTATTTTACTGATCTTCTTACCTCTCGTTTCAGTCGGTTTATTATTTTTTTCTCCAAATAAAAGTTTGGTCGACAATCAAATTTTGTCATACACGGTTGATCCAAAAAAAAGCGATTTGAAGTTTTATTGGAAAAATGAAAATGGTGAAATTTTAAAAAGTATTCAAAATTTAAAATCTTTTGTTGAGGCAAAAAATTTGACGCTAACGTTTGCAACAAATGGAGGAATGTTTACCGATAAGTATGGTCCGGTAGGATTATTTATTCAAGATGGAAAAACCATCAAAAAAATCAACAAGTCTAACGGAGACGGAAATTTTAATTGGAAGCCCAATGGCGTTTTTTATATTACAAATGACAATACACCCGTTGTTTGTAAGACAGATGATTTTGTAAATAATGGTAAAATAAAATACGCTACCCAATCTGGTCCGATGTTGGTAATCGACAATAAAATTCATTCCGGATTTGAAAAATCAACATCCAAATACATTAGAAATGGTGTAGGTATTCTTCCAGATAATAAAGTGGTTTTTGCAATGTCGAAAACAGAAATTAGTTTTTATGATTTTGCAAAATATTTTCAAAGCTTAGGATGTAAAAACGCTTTATACTTTGATGGTTTTGTACCAAGGACATATTTACCAGAAAAAAATTGGATACAAACAGATGGAAATTTTGGGGTGATGATTGGTGTAACGAAACCGAAAAAGAAATGATAAACATATTTGTTCAATAAAACGAGTTAAATCGAGAAATAAATAGACCAACATGCTTAAAAAATTGGGCTTCCAAAAAACTTCTTCTATCTTTTTAAAAGTGTTCAAATTACCACCAAATTGATATAAAATTTATGAAAGAGCATTTAATTCCATTTAAAAATACAAGAACCAGTAAAATAGTTTTTTTATTAAGCATTATTGCATCTGGGTACTGGTGGTTGGGACATGGAATAAATATATATGGTTCTGCAATAGTTGGCGCCATCTTCGAAATGCTGTGGCTTCCTCTTATTGGGATGTTATTTTTGTTGCCAATATTTTCTCTGATTTTTTTGCTAAAAGAAAAGATTAATATTAGATCTCTTTATCTCTATTCATTACTCATAAATGTTGCAACCATTTGTTGTATGATTTTTAGTGAATAAAAATTAAAAGATTGATTACAAGAATTAAATATTTAAAATATAAACAAATAAAATCTCAACAAATAATATATATATTCGTTTACTTGAATTTAATTAAGCCAAAAAATTAAAGTCAAAAACACCAATTTAAAACAAATACGATTCTAAAATCAAAATCAGTTTATTTAACCAAACCAAAAATCAAAATGAAAAATTTATTGCTTTTAATGACCATGTTAATCACTTTTAGTTCAGCAAATGCACAAACTTCTTTGTTTAACGAAGAAGGAAATGTAATTAACTACATGGATGGTAAAAAGTTTTACAATTCAGATAATGGTTTAGAAATTGAGTATGGGTATATTTCTTCTTATAATACATACGGTATTAAAGTAAAAAATAAAAATGGGGCTAAATTTTATTATATAAACGTAGAGATTACTGCTTACGGTTCATTTGCTGACTTGTATGGTATGAGTGCAGAGAATGGAAGTAATTTTGGATTTAGGTTATATAATGGAAAGCTTATAGTTGGTAGAGGAGAAGCTGGGGAAACTACCTTTTATTTGAAAAGAGATTAATTGTAATTGCAGTGTAGAACCAATTGCAAAATCAAGAATACCAATAAAAATTTGCATATATTTTTAAACAACTTAAAACGCTTTTAAATGAAAAGAACGTTATTCATTATTGCAATTTTATTTTCATTTGTATGTACAAATGGACAGTCCCCCAAAAATATATACGAGGACATTAAAAATAAAAAAATAAAAGCGTTGTTCCATGGATCAGGAACAGAGCCTTTTTGGGATATCTATATTTTAGAAAATTCAGCAATTTATGCAGCAGAAATGTTAGACGAATATCAAAATTGGAAGGCTGAAACCAAATTTGATAAAAGTAAATATTCCCAAATAATGAGTTTTAAAAATTCTGATGGTGAAAATGTAAGTGTAAAAATTATCAAAAAATCTTGTACTGATGGAATGTCTCCACAAAAATATGCTTACACTGTAATTTATGGCGATCGTAATGGTTGCGGAAATATAGGCAATTGATAGTGTAATTGGTAGTGGTGGTGGAACAACTGCTTTTTTCAATATCAACTTGTAAAAAAAAATAATTAGGTATAAACGTTTAAAAAATAATCATGAAACAAATCTTCATTTTTGTGACCATTTTTTTTATTGGCTTTAACAGTCTCAAAGCGCAAGTTTCTTTTAGTTGCACCTACCGACAATATTGCTATTGGAATGAAAATTCTGAGAAATATGAGGATTGTGAAGGTTATGATGAAAGTTCATTATTTGTGATGAATAAAGCAGAAACAATGTTTACGCATACAATTGAAACCCTTAAATCTACTTATTACATAGATAGTAAGGAGTATGATAAAAAAAATGATGTTTATACTTATAATGTAACTAGTGATGTTGGCAATAAATACTATTATATTTTTGATCCCAAAAATAAAGAAGTGAGGGCCGTATTTACAAAAGAAAATAAAATTGTTTTATTACGCTTTGCGGTAAAAGCAATTT
>CALQKL020000183.1 GCA_943331145.2 Chitinophaga pinensis | reverse complement strand
TAGCTACAACGTCCCAATTATCACTTAAGATTTTATAGTACCCTATGCCTTCCAAGGCCAAACCGAGTTGATCATTGGCGGTAAAATTGGGAGAAATAAAACCTGAATGTCGTCCCTGAGTTAGCGGATACAACCCAAAAGGAAGCACAATTGGAATAGGAACACCTTCAATTTCAGGATGTACCGGGCCCGTAAAAGCCATTTTTTTATTGATGAATTTAATTTTATTACTCACAAAAGCAAAATGTGGGGTATCTAAATTACATGTTGTAAAACGACCATTCTTGGCATAAAATTCACGTTCATTTATCTTCTTAATCTTTTCTCCATAAACAAACATTTCTCCTTGTTGGGTATAGGTTCCCTTCGTCAAACCTTTACCCGTTTTCATATTAAACTGAATGGTATCGCTTATTGTTTTGAAATCAGATTGGTTAAACGTTGGATAGGTTATTACTTTTCCTGTGCTATCCTTTATTAAATAAGCACCAACCGTTTGTGTGGCTTGATCAAATGAAATAAATGGGGCCATCAACTCATTGTCTTCATATTTAATGCTGGCTTCCTTGCCATATAAATACAATCGTTTGGCGGGAATATCAAAAACCATTGAGTCTTCTGCTTGATAAAACACTGGCGCATTTAAGGAATCTTTAGATCGACTAAAATTAATCGTATCTACTTTTGGCACAATCGTCGTATCAAGAAATCCGGTTTTAATTATCAAAGATTTTTTAACTTTTCTATTTTCTATATTTATTTCAACTTGCCTCGAGGTTTTTTTACTTTTTTTTGCTGTTTTTTTATAATTGATGGCAATCGAATAAGAAAAGTTGACATAAAAAATAGACACGACAATTAATAATGCCATGACTGCATGTGAAAAATATTTTGCCTTACCTTTGTTAAGTTGCGTCATAAAATGTGAGGCACAAAAATAACCATATTAATATAATGTGATTGTGAATAATTTTACAACACATAAAACATAAAGTACAAACCTATAATAACTATGATAAAATTGAAATATTTTTTAAGTTTTTCTACAAGTATTTTATTTGTTATCACATCTATCGTATTTGCGCAAACGCCTAAAAAGTTAAAAACAATAATTGTAGATGCTGGTCATGGAGGAACAGATTTCGGTGCTGTTGGACAATATGAAAACTCATTGCGCTCAAATGAAAAAGACATCACCTTAGCGATTTCATTGAAACTTGTAGATGAATTGAAGAAAAAGCTCCCTGATGTAAATACTATTCCAACGCGAACGACAGATATTTACCAATCTCCTACTGAAAAGGCAAAAATTGCCAATCAAAACAATGGCGATTTATTTATTTGCATACATGCAGATTCTGGACCATTAAAAACGGGTAAACGACAAACGGGCTCACATACAGTTACACGTTATAAAATAACTTATAAGGGGAAAGGAAAAAAGAAGAAGAAAATTTCTACGCCTTATCAAACGGTTGAACCTACTTATGAATATTTTAAAATGCCGCTTTCAAGAAGTGGAACAAGTGTTTGGATATTCGCGGCGCATAAAACAAGTGATAAGTTGAAAGCCATCATGCAAGATGACGGAAATTTAGAATCAGACTTCCAGATTGAAACAGGATCTGATGCTGGCGCTGATTCTACTTATACTAATTTTGATTTCAATTCTCCTGCAGGAAGAGCAATTGCACAAGTTTATGCAAAAAGATATCAAGAAAAAAGTGATCTTTTGGCCACTTATGTAAATGAGGAAGTTGAAAAAACAGATCGTCCTGCATTGGGTGTTAATCAGCGACAAGTTGGTATTTGGGTGTTACAAGCTACCAACATGCCCGCAATATTAATTGAAACTGGTTTTATAAATAATCCAAAAGATGAACAATTCCTGAACAGTGAATCTGGTCAGCAAGAAATGGCAGCAACAATTGCAGATGCTATTGTGCATTATAAAAACCAAATGGAAAGCATGAATAAAACCAATGGTTCATCTATTAAATAAAAAAAAGTGAAAATATCAAACGAATTTAAAGTTGGACTACTCGGAATAATTGTAATTATATTATTGATTTTGGGTTTTAATTTTTTAAAAGGGAATAAATTGTTTTCCAAAACAATGACCTTATATGCAAAATATGAAAACGTACAAGGATTAGCTACATCAAACCCTGTATTTATAAATGGTTTACAAGTTGGAAACGTATATGCAATAACCAATAGTAAAGACATGAAGCAGTTGTTGGTTACCATTTCTATCCAAAAAGAGATTTTTATCCCATCAAATTCTATTGCTTTTATCAACCCCAATCCTCTTTCGGTTACCAAAATTGAAATTCAATTGGGAAATGCTTCCACTTATTTAAAAAGCAATGATACCATACAAACTATTGAAAGAGATGGTTTTTTAGAAAACATGATAAATAGTAAAGTTGACCCTTTGTTAACAACGGTAAAGAGCACAATTGGAACCGCTGATTCAATTTTATTAAGTTTCAATCAAGTATTGGATGCCGAAAACAAAAAAAACATTGCTGCTGCATTAAGAAATTTAAATCAAATTACAACATCAGTAAGTGCTACAACAGCATCACTTGAAACAATGCTAAATAGCAAAAGCGGACCACTCTCAAAAACGCTAAACAATGCTGCATCTATAACAGATAATATCGCTTCCAATAATCAAAAACTTAATCACGTTTTCACCAACATCGATATTACAGCAGAAAAGCTTGCTAAACTCAATGTGCAACAATCTTTAAGTTTACTCGATAGCACCATCAACAATTTGAAAACTGTCATTTCAAAATTGAATTCAAAAGAAAGCAGCTTAGGTTTGTTATTTAATGACCCAACATTATACAAAAACCTAAGTTCAACAAGCAATAAAATCAATGTATTGCTTGATGATATTCGTGTTCATCCATCTAGATATATTTCTATTTCAGTTTTTGGTAAAAAAGAGAAACAATCTCCTTTAAATGTTGCACTGCCAGACACCAGTAACGCGCCTTACAACAACAAAAAATAGTTAAAGCATCAATCCAATGCAAAGAAAATTATTTAGATGCTACTTCATATTGTTTTGTTTTCTTAGCATAATTAATACAAAAGCTTTCTGCCAAGTTGATACTTTTAAGTTTCAAATTACAAGCGACACTACACGAAAAATTGAAATTATTCAAGCAAAAGATCTAAGGCAAATAACACTCAGTGATGGTCTTGTAATTGAAACCCTTGCAGGCAATGCCATTGTTAAACAAGGAAAAACAATACTTAGTGGCGATAGCATTGTATTGAATAAATTACTTGGTATTGCAGAAGTATTTGGCCATGTGCATATCAACGATGCTGATACTGTTAATACTTACGCTGACTACCTCAAATACATGGGAAATGAGCAAGTCGCATATCTAAAAAAATCAGTAAAATTAACAGATGGTAAAGTTACACTTACCACCAACGATTTAATTTACGACCTAAGAACGGGTATTGCAACGTATCAAAATGGAGGTACCGTGAAAAACCAAAATACAATATTAACCAGCGAAAGTGCAATCTATTATTCAGATACGAAAGATGTTTTTTTTAAAAATAATGTTCATTTAAAAGACCCGAAATATGAAATGAACTCAGATAGTTTGAGGTATAATACGGCTTTTAAAAATGCTTATTTCATTTCTCAAACACATATTATTTCAGATCAATCTACCATAGATACCAAATCTGGTTCATATAATCTCGAAACAGGGGAAGCTGTTTTTAATGAAAAAACAATTTTCAAGGATAAATCGAGGTATATGAGTGGCAATAAAGTAGCATTTGAGGAAAAAACAAATACCATTCAAATTGAAGGAAATGGAAAATTGGTGGATAGTGCAAATCAGGTGATGGTTTTGGGCGATAAAATATTTATTGATAAAAAAAATGGGAGCTTTTTAGCAACAAGAAAACCCATTATGATTTTCTATAAAAACCAAGATAGTACGTTTATAACTGCGGATACTTTGTATTCCAATAAGCGTATCATGACAGCAACCGAAATTACAGAAAATAGAAAAAAAGCCGGGATCACAGACAGTTTAAAATTGAATGCTCCAGCCGGGAAAACGGATAGCATCAGATATTTTAGGGCTTTTCAAAATGTGAAAATCTTCAATGATTCGTTACAATCTGTTTGTGGCAATTTGATTTTTTCTACAGAAGATTCTGTGTTTAAATTATATCAGAAACCTTTTTGCTGGAATGGGAATACTCAACTTTCGGGAGATACCATTTTGTTATTTACCAAGAATCAACAACCAAAAAGACTTTTTGTATATAACAACGCTTTGGTTATAAATAAAACAGAACAAGGCCTTTTTAATCAGATGTTGGGCAAAACGATGAACGGAACTTTTGTAGATGGAGTTATTGATTATATCCGTGCAAAAGGCATTCCTGCTGAAAGTGTTTTTTATCCTCAAGATGAAGATAGTTCTTATACGGGAATGAACAGAAGCAGTTGTGATGTGATTGATATTTATTTTAGAAATAAAAACATCAATAAAATAAAATTTGTGAACCAAGTTAAAGGCACATTGTACCCAATGAATCAAATCCCAGCAAACTTACAATTATTAAAAGGGTTCAATTGGAATGAAAGCATTCGACCAAAAAATAAATTCGCCATATTTGAATAATCTAAAAAAATGATTTGCCAATCAAAAAATTACAGCATAATTTACAAGTAATTTTAACCCTATTTAAGATGAAACTAAGCCTAACTTTTTTTCTTATTATAATATTTAGCACTCATTTATTTTGTCAGGATATATTTATAGGCGATT
>CALQKL020000182.1 GCA_943331145.2 Chitinophaga pinensis | reverse complement strand
ATTGTAAGGGTTGAAGATTTTCAACCCCTACATAACCCTCTTTTTGCTTTCCTATTTCATTTCATTAACTTCGCGGACAATTTTATAAATTTTTATTTTTTACGTGTATGAAGTCTAAATACCGAGAATACCAACAGCTCAATTTGCCCAATATTGGTAAAGAAATTCTCGAAAAATGGGAATCTGAACAATCTTTTCAAAATAGTATCTCCATTCGCGAAGGAAACAAGCCTTTTGTATTTTTTGAAGGACCACCGAGTGCTAACGGAATGCCAGGTATTCATCACGTTATTTCCAGAACATTAAAGGATTTGGTTTGCCGTTATAAAACCATGCAAGGTTTTCAAGTGAATAGAAAAGGCGGTTGGGATACCCACGGACTTCCCGTTGAACTTGGTGTTGAAAAACAATTGGGCATTACCAAAGAAGATATTGGCAAGAAAATTTCTATTGAAGATTACAATAAAAAATGTCGTGAAGTAGTGATGCAGTTTAAAGATAAGTGGGACGACATTACCCAGAAAATGGGTTATTGGGTAGATCTTAAAAACCCATACGTAACATTTGAAAACAACTACATCGAAACGCTTTGGTGGTGTTTAAGCGAACTTCATAAAAAAGGCTATTTATACGAAAGTGTAAGCATTCAACCATACTCGCCCGCTGCTGGAACCGGACTTTCTTCTCACGAACTGAATCAACCGGGTACCTATAAAGATGTAAAAGATACCAGTGCGGTGGTGATGTTTAAAGTAAAAAATGATACCTTACCAGCTGCTGCTGTTTCTTCTTTGGGTGAACATGCACAAAAAGAAATGTATCTCATGGCTTGGACAACTACGCCATGGACCTTGCCATCAAACTTAGGCCTTACCGTTGGACCAGAAATTGAATATGTGTTGGTAAGCACTTTTAACCCATACACTTATTTACCAGTAAATGTAATTTTAGCTAAAGCACTCGTAGGCAAATATTTCAAAGCAGATACTGAAAATGCAGATTTTGATAGTTATAAAGAAGGCGATAAAGCCATTCCTTGGAAGATTTTAGCGTCGCTGAAAGGTAAAGAATTGGAAAATGCCCAATACGAACAACTTTTACCTTTTGAAGCGAATAGTGTTGAAAAGATTTGGGAAGAAACCCCTGGCGCTACTCCATTTAAAGTAATAATCGGAGATTTCGTAACTACGGAAGATGGAACCGGTATAGTACACACCGCTCCTGCTTTTGGTGCGGATGATTATAAAGTTGGAAAGAAAAACAACATCGGTATTTTAACATTGGTGGATAAACAAGGAAAATTTGTGGATGGCGTTGGTGAATATAGCGGTCGCTATGTAAAAAATTATAAAGACGAAGCGGATTATGTTGATGTAAACATTGATATTTCTGTTCGTTTAAAAATGGAAAATCGTGCATTCAAAGTAGAAAAATACGAGCACAATTATCCGCATTGCTGGAGAACAGATAAACCAATTATATATTATCCATTGGATGCCTGGTTTATTAAAACGACAGCTGTAAAAGACAGAATGGTAGAACTCAACAAGACCATTCAATGGAAACCAGCAAGCACAGGTTCAGGCAGATTTGGAAACTGGCTAGAAAATATGGTGGATTGGAACCTTAGTCGTAGCCGCTATTGGGGCACGCCGCTTCCCATTTGGAAAACAGAAGATGGTGCAGAACAAAAATGCATCGGTTCGGTTGAACAATTAAAATCAGAATTAAAAAAATCATTTGAAGCAGGATGTTTTGAAATTACAAACGGACAAACACCTGAAGAATACATACAACATTTGACTTCAGATTTACATAAGCCTTTTGTTGATGACATTATTTTAGTGAGCGAATCTGGTCAACCAATGAAAAGGGTTCCAGATTTGATAGACGTTTGGTTCGATAGCGGTGCAATGCCTTACGCACAATGGCATTTCCCTTTTGAAAATAAAGAAACCTTTGAAGCTAGCTTCCCTGCCGACTTTATTGCCGAAGGTGTGGATCAAACCCGTGGTTGGTTTTACACGTTGCATGCATTAAGTGTGTTGCTTTTTGATAGCGTTGCTTACAAAACAGTGGTGAGTAATGGTTTGGTGCTTGATAAAGCAGGAAACAAGATGAGTAAGCGTTTGGGCAATGTAGTTGATCCATTTGAAACAATTAATAACTATGGTGCCGATGCTACTAGATGGTATTTGATTACCAATGCATCTCCTTGGGACAGTTTGAAATTTGATGAAGAAGGTATCAAAGAAGTACAACGTAAATTTTTCGGTACGCTTTACAATACGTATCAGTTTTTTGCACTTTATGCCAATTTAGATGGGTTTGCATTTGAAGAAAAATACATTCCATTATCAGAAAGACCAGAAATTGACCAATGGATTATTTCTTCATTAAATACATTGGTTAAAAATGTAACTGAAAATCTAAATGCATACGAACCTACACAAGCAGGTAGAGCAATAGAAGATTTTGTAGATGCTCAATTGAGCAATTGGTATGTTCGTTTATGTAGAAGACGTTTTTGGAAAGGCGAATATGAGCATGATAAAAAATGTGCATACCAAACTTTATACGAGTGTTTGGAAACCGTTTCTCAATTAATTGCGCCAATTGCGCCGTTTTTTGCAGATTGGTTATTTAATAACTTAAATCAAACCACTCAAAAATTCAAACAACAATCGGTACATCACTGTTTGTTTCCAGTTGCAAATGAAGAAAGGATCAATACAGATTTAGAAAAAAGGATGCTGATCGCTCAAGATGCGTCATCTTTAATATTATCAATACGTAAAAAAGTAAATATTAAAGTAAGGCAACCGCTTCAAAAAGTATTTATTCCTGCGTTAGATGCGGAAATGGCAAAAAACATTAAACAAGTAGAAGAAATCATCAAATCAGAAACCAATATCAAAGAAATAGAGCTTTTAGATGCCGGAAATGATTTTATAAGAAAAAAAGCAAAGGCGAATTTTAAAACGCTTGGAAAGAAATTAGGGGCAAAAATGAAATGGGCAGCCAATGAAATTGAAAAATTTGATAATGCGATAATTGAAAAAGTTCAGGCTGGTGAATATGTTCTCAACGCAGAAATGGTAGAAAAGGGAGAAGAGCCAATCATTATTTCGGGTGAAGATTTAGAAATTATTACAGATGGCATCCCAGGATTTGAGATTGCGGGCAAGGGGAATTTAACGGTTGCATTAGACATAACCATTACACAAGTGCTTCAAAATGAAGGAAATGCACGAGAATTCATCAACCGAATTCAATCCATACGTAAGGAACAAAACTTTGAACTTACCGATAAGATAAATGTAGTAGTTGGGGAAAATGAAGAATTAACACCTTCTTTAATTGAATTTAAAGCATATATTTGCCGGGAAATATTAGCAGAGTCGCTAGAATTTCAACCAGCATTTACTTCAAACCAAACAATTGAGGTAAATGATGTTGCTTTATACATAAGTGTTAACAAAAAAATTACTTAGTTATGGCTAGTAAAAAACCAACAGCGAAACCAGTAGCAAAAAAAACAGCACCTGTAAAAGTTAAAGCGCCTGTAAAAAAGGCAGCACCTGCTAAAAAAGCGATTGCTCCTGCTAAAAAAGTGGTAGCACCTGCTAAAAAAGCGATTGCTCCTGCTAAAAAAGTGGCAAAACCTATAGCTAAAGCTGTTTCTAAAAAAGCTGCACCTGTTAAAGCCAAAGCACCTGTTAAAAAAGTAGCTGCTCCTGCTAAAAAGGTTTCAAAGCCAGTAGCAAAGAAAGCGATTAAGCCTTTAGTAAAAAAGGCTACAAAAGTAATTCCAACTAAAAAAGTTGCAAAAGTTGTTGCAAAGGCAACAAAGAAAGTTGTGCCAGTTAAAAATTCAAAAGCAACAAAACCAGTTGTTAAAAAACCCGCAAAGCCAGTTGTTGTAGCTAAAAAAGCTGCACCGACTAAAAATAAACCAACTCCGGTCAAAAAAGCCGTAGTTAAAAAGCCAGTTGCTGCTGTTGTTACAAAACCAAAAGCAACAATACCCTCCACCCCCATGAAATCTAAAAAAGTAGAAACTAAAAAAGAACCAATTGTTAAAGCGCCAAAAGCAAAAAAAGCTGAAGTAGCAAAGCCCGTTTTAAAAACGCCAGCCATTAACGCAATCGCAAAAAATCCTAAGGATATAAAAATTCCAGCTGCAAAACCAGTAGTCATTCCTAATATCACTACTAAAACTGTACGTAAATATTCTCCAGATTTTATGAAATCAGTTTTGGATAGTCAAAAAAATGATCCAGGTGCGCCAATGGTTCGTTACTCAGATAACGATTTACAAGAATTTAGAGATTTAATTCACCGCAAAATAGATTCTGCAAAAAAAGAATTGAATTACTTGCAAGGACTAATTACTAGAAAAGATGAAAACGGTGGTGATGAAAGTGAAAACCGTTATATGACTATGGAAGATGGAAGTTTGAGCATGGAAAGAGAACAACTCAGTCAAATGGCAAGCCGCCAAATCACGTTTATCGATCATTTGGAAAAAGCTTTAATGCGCATTGAAAGTAAAACGTATGGCGTTTGTAGAGTAACAGGGAAATTAATTGATAAAGCAAGATTAAGAGCTGTACCACATGCTACATTAAGCATCGAAGCTAAAATGGGGATTGTAAAATAATTTTATAATATACAGAATTTTAAAAAGAGCGTAAACCACGCTCTTTTTTTTATTTATAACAAAATGAATTTTTTTGAAGGTTAAAAATAAGAAATCAGAGATATTATGTGCTTCAATCTATAGTAAAAAACATCCTCAACCATTAAACCTTTAAACTATTAAACCATTAAACCTTTCGGAAAACCT
>CALQKL020000181.1 GCA_943331145.2 Chitinophaga pinensis | reverse complement strand
CTGGTCGTAATTCCTTTTGCTTTAGCTGCTTTTAAAGCTGCCTCGGTTAATGCAGCGGCTTTGTCGCTCAATGCAGGTGTGATGCCCGTTGTATGAAACCAAGATGCGCCTTCAAATATTTTATCGAAATCGAATTCAGAAGCGTCAACATCTGCAATGCTAGCTCCAGCTCTGTCGTAAACAACTTGAGATGCTCTCATTGATGCACCAGTTTCCAAAAAATAGATGCCTAATCTTTCTCCACCTCTAGCAATAAATTGCGTATCCACACCATATCTTCTAAGATGGTTTATGGCAGATTGACCAATTGGATTATTAGGAACTTTGGTTACGAAAGTCCCGTTAAGTCCATAATTACATAATGCTGCAGCAACATTTGCTTCGCCACCACCATAAGTGATATCAAAGGTATCAGCTTGTACAAATCTTTTGAAATCAGGGGTAGATAATCTCAACATGATTTCACCTAGAGTCACAACTTTTTTTGACATATTTTAAAATTTATTTTTAGATTGGTTGTAAATATCTTAATTAAATTGAAGAGGTGATAAAATTTTTACGGTAACGATTTCGTAAATAATAAACCTGTTTTTTAAAAGAATCGATTATTTTGGTTTTTACTTTATTAAATTTTACTTTAAAAAATTGACATGATTATAGATCACATTGCCAATGCATCGAAATATTTTTCATTGCATCCGCTTTTTGAAAATGCTTTTTCATTTATTCATTCAAATTATTTTGATCAAATGCCTGAGGGTAAAACGCAAGTAGAAGATGGACTATTAGCTATATTAAGCAATGCTAATGGGAAAACAAAAGAAGATAGTTTGAAAAAATTCGAATGCCATAATAAGAATATTGATATTCAACTGTGTCTTTCTGGAAATGAAACAATTGGCTGGAAACCACGTCATCATTGCAAAAATCCAAATGGAGAATATAACGAAGAAAAAGATGTTCAGTTTTTTAACGATAATCCAGACATTTTCTTCCAATTGAAAGATGGTCAATTTGCCATTTTTTTTCCAGAAGATGTTCACGCACCAATGATAGGTGATGCCATGATTAAGAAGTTGGTGATGAAGGTGAAGATATAGGGTTAAGAGGTTTAAAACGTTTAAGACGTTTAAGAGGTTGTCTGCTAGGTGAAGTTGAAAATTTTCAACCCTTATAACATCAAACAAGCCCAAACAACAAACAACAAACCATAAACAACAAACAATTATAAATAAATATGAAACAAAAAGCAACACAAGCAATAATCGAACAAGGCATTCTTCCATTATATTTCAATGCGGATGAAAGAGTAAGTGTAGAAATATTAAGAGCCATTTACAAAGCAGGAATTAAAGCAGTTGAATATACCAACAGAGGAGAAGCAGCTTTAAATAATTTTAAGAAAATGGTAGCCGTTAGAAATGAAGAAATGAAGGATATGTTGCTGGGTGTTGGAACAATAAAAAATGTTCAAAATGCAGAAGATTATATTGCAGCTGGTGCTGATTTTTTAGTTAGTCCAGGTTATGTAAAAGAAGTTGCTGATAAAGCAAATAGTATTGGAATGCTTTATGCGCCTGGTTGTATGACACCAACAGAAATCATCGCTGCCGAAAATAACGGCGTAGGTTTTATAAAATTATTTCCAGGTAATATGCTAGGTCCAGAATTTTTGAGCAGCATCAAAGAAATATTCCCGAAGTTATTATTTATGCCAACTGGTGGTGTAGATACAACCAAAGAAAGTATTGAAGGATGGTTTAAAGCTGGTGTTTGTGCGGTTGGAATGGGCAGTAAATTAATCAGTAAAAAACTCATGGAAGCAAAAGATTATGCTACAATAGAATCAGATACCAAAAATGTGCTTCAATTAATTCAAACGATTAAAATAAAATAACCCATGACTCAAAATAAATCTGTTGGCAATTATCGCTGGACAATTTGTGCACTATTATTTTTTGCCACAACTGTTAATTATCTCGATCGACAAGTACTTAGTTTGCTTAAGCCAATGTTGGAAGAAGAGTTTCATTGGACGAATAGCGATTATGCAAACATTGCATCCGTGTTTCAATTTACTTATGCGATCTCTATGTTATTTGCAGGTAGAATTATAGATAAACTTGGCACCAAAAGTGGTTATTCTTGGGCAATAATTATTTGGTCTATTGGTGCAGTAATGCATGCATACGCCATTCCAATTGGCAAACATTTTTCTTATGTATTAGGTTGGGTAGGAATAGCTGGTGTGCCAATATCAATTGCGGGATTCATGTTGTCTAGAGCCGTTTTAGGATTCGGAGAGTCTGGTAATTTCCCGGCTGCCATAAAAGCAACAGCAGAATATTTTCCTAAAAAAGAAAGGTCTTTTGCAACAGGTATTTTTAATTCTGGTGCTAATGTAGGTGCTATTTTAGCGCCACTTACTGTGCCTTGGATTGCAAAACAATGGGGTTGGGAATCCGCATTTCTAATCATTGGGGCCATTGGTTTATTGTGGTTGTTCTTTTGGATTTTTATGTATGAAAAACCAGCTAACAATAAAAAGCTATCCAAAGAAGAAGCCCATTACATCAATCAAGATCAGGAAGTGGAAAATGTTTCTGATGCAGACAATAAAAAATTGAAATGGACGGAACTATTGAAATACAAGCAAACATGGGCCTTTGTAGTTGGTAAATTTATGACCGATGGTGTTTGGTGGTTTTTCTTATTCTGGCTTCCTGCTTATTTGAAAGATCAATACCACATGCAATCTACTGATACGGTTTTGCCATTATCTGTTTTGTATAGTATGACCATGATTGGTAGCATTGGTGGTGGTTGGTTTCCAGTATATTATATGAAGAAAGGTTTTATGCCTTATGATGCTAGATTAAAAGCGATGCTGACCATTGCCTTTTTTCCAGTATTGGTATTAGCTGCTCAACCTTTGGGTGTGTATAGTTATTGGCTTCCCGTATTATTAATTGGTGTTGGTGCTTCTGCGCATCAGGCATGGTCTGCCAATTTGTTCACTACCGTATCTGATATGTTTCCCAAAGCCGCTACTGCATCTGTTGTAGGAATTGGTGGAATGGCTGGTGGAATAGGAGGTGTTATCGTTACTAAAGTAGGTGGTGCCCTTTTCGATCATTACAAATCGCTTGGCCATATTGAAACTGGTTACTCCATTATGTTTGCATTTTGCGCATTGGCATATCTTATTGCATGGTGTATTATGAAAGCCCTTGTTCCCAAACATAAAGTCATCGAGACAAACTAATTATTGATACCATTTAAATATTGATTAATTATATTTTTCATTTCAGTACCGAGAACGTTTGCGTAAAAATAAATGGTCATATATTTTTTCTTTTTTTTAAAAGTATACATTTGGTTAATGTTCTACTTTATCATTAAAAAAATCTCAAAAAAATGAAATTCAAATTTTCAATTCGATTATCATTTATGCTTGCCTTGTTTTGCATGAATGCTACATTTTCATTTTCACAGGATTTATGTGCGCCAATTGGATGGGCCACACAAAATGGTGGAACAACTGGTGGTGGAACTGCAACACCAATAACGGTTTCAACATTAGCTGATTTGCAAGCACAGGCAAATGCTACAGGAGCAAAAGTTATTTATGTTTCTGGAACAATGGGAGCAGGCGTTGCAACTAGAGTCGTTGTTGCTGCCAATAAAACAATCATAGGATTGCCAGGAGCTAAATTAATTGGTGGTTTTGATGTTAAATCAAATAATGTCATCATCAGAAATATGAAAATACAAGGGCCAGGTTCTGTAGATGTAAATGGAGTAGATTGTATCAACATAGATGCTGCTAACAATGTATGGATTGATCATTGTGATATTTATGATGGACAAGATGGAAACATGGATATCGTAAATGGAGCAAATTTTATTGCGGTTACTTGGTGTAAGTTTTCATATACCTCAGCATCAGTCAATCATCAGTTTTGTAATTTGCTTGGCAACTCAGATACAAAAACCACAGACAGAGGAAAAATAAAAGTTACCATGATGTACAATTGGTGGGGATCGGGTGTTGTTGAAAGAATGCCTCGTGTAAGATTTGGTCAAGTTCATGTGGTTAATAATTATTTCAGTAGTCGTCAGGCAAGCTACTGTGTTAGAGCAGGAATCGAAGCAGATATTCTTGTAGAAAGCAATTATTTTGATTCTACAAAAACGCCAATAGATTTATATCAAAACAATTTTACTGCAGTTACTTCAAGAAACAATTTTTATGTGGCTACAACAGGTAATAATTTAGGTAGCAGAACTTCATTTACGCCGCCTTATTCACTTACCATCACACCAGCTGCTAATTTAAAATCAATTGTAACCAATCCGTCTTGTGGTGCGGGTGCAACAATGGCTAGCCCTTCAGCTTGTGGTTGTGGAGGTTCCCCAATTACTTATTACAATGTAACTACTTCAGCATTGCCTACTGCAGGAGGTACTGTAACTGGTGGTGGTAGTTATGCATCAGGTTCAACAGCTACGCTTACTGCAACACGCGCAATAGGATATGTATTTACCGGTTGGAGTGGAGATACTACTGCTACTACTTCTCCATTAAGTGTTGTGGTAAATGCCAATAAAAATGTGGTTGCTAATTTCCTTGCAACAACATATACACTTACAACAGCAGCTACTCCAATTGCAGGAGGGACAGTTACAGGTGGTGGTAATTATGGTGCGGGTGCAACAGCAACTTTAACAGCAATTCCTGCAACAGGTTACACTTTCGCTGGATGGAGTGGTGCTAGTTCTGCAACTACCGCAACTACTACCGTTTTGATGAATAGCAACTTAACTGCTACGGCTAATTTTAAAGCAATAACGGTTGTTAAT
>CALQKL020000180.1 GCA_943331145.2 Chitinophaga pinensis | reverse complement strand
GTGGTCCCGCCAAGAATCGAACTTGGATCTAAAGTTTAGGAAACTTCTATTCTATCCATTGAACTACGGGACCTATTATAATCTAATTCTAAAAATTAAATTAGGTCGCAAAAATAAGCAATGAGACCGTATTTTTTAAAACAAAAAATCCCGGTTACATCATGCAACCGGGATCTTGAGGTTTTTCAATATTTTTAAATGATCATCCTTTTTTATTGCTTCACAAATCTTGAAATAATTACCTGACCACCTACATAAATTCTGATATTATATATGCCCGGCGCTAGTCCTGCAACATTAAATGTCAATGTATTATTTCCTACTATACCTTGTTGCAACAATTGCGCTACCAAGTTATTTTGCATGTTATATACAAATGCATTTATTGGTTGAGCTTGCGTTAATGGAACATTGACATTAACTGTTGTTTGTGCAGGATTTGGATATGATAACACATTTGGAACGATTTGTATGGTATGACAAACCTCCTCTACACATGATGCTGTACCAGGATTTCCATGTCTATTTACAACCAAACATACATTATATGTTCCCGCATTTGCAAATACATGCATTGGGTTTGTTTGGTGGGAAATTGTGCTGTCTCCAAATATCCAAGTTACAGAATCAGTACTTGATAAATTTGGTGTGTTATTTAAAAAATACACTTGATTAGACATCCCATTATTTGAATTCGATGGAGATATTTGCCATGTGAAATTGGGTTGTATGCTGCATGGTGTAGTTGGCGGAATCGTAATACTGATACAAGTATCACCCATACATGTTGCACTTACTGAAACCATCATACATACCGTATATGTTCCTGGATTTGCAAACGCATGTGTTACTGAATTTCCTGTTCCTGTTGTTGCATCTCCAAATGTCCAAGTAACCAATGGTGCATTTGCAGTAATGCTCGTATTGATAAATTGATAAACTTGTGATGTATTTGGCGCTGCTTGTACCATAAAGCTTGGCACAAGGTTACATGGCGTTGGCGTTGGGTTTAAAACTTGTATTGATCTACAAACTTCACTTACACAAGGAGAAGAACCTGTGATGAAACGGTATATACGTAAACAAACATTGTATGTGCCTGCTGATGTATATGTGTGCGTTGGGCTTACATCATAACCAAAACTACCATCTCCAAAATTCCAAATAATAGAATCAGATGGGTTTAAATTTAAACTGGTATTATTAAAACTGTATGTAAAAGAGTTTGATAAAGTATCCGCAACAAAATTAGCCGTTACGTTACATGGTGTTGGGTTTGCAACTTGCACTTGAACTGTTGAACAAAAAGTATCTCTGCAAATATTTGAAGTACCAAGTATTCCAGATGTTACAACCAAACAAACATTATAAACGCCAGAAGCATTGTATGTATGTACTTGGTTAGATAAAGATTGTGAAGAAGAAGATGTGCCATCTCCAAAAACCCAATTGCAAACTACTTGTTGTCCTGTACCAGTTGTAGAACCATTAATAAATTCGATTACATTAGATTGGTTATTTACAACACTTGATGTAAAAAATGCTTGTGCGCTGCATGGGGTATTGCAAGTAACTAGAATTGTTTGGAATGTACTATCCTGACAAACTGAAACACCATTTGGGTTGTTTACATTTGTTCCATGATAAACCGTATAAGTCCCACAATTTGGATAAACATGCACTGGGTTTGCTAAGAAACTTGAGGTTCCGTCTCCAAAATTCCAATAATGCATTGAACTGCTATCAACGCCATTGTTTAAAAAAGCAACCGTGTTACCATTTACCGTACTTGTAAAAGCAGCATTACAATTAATTTGTGCATGACCAATATTTACAAAGCTTAAAATAGATAATAATAAAAAGAAGTAAAGTTTTCTCATTTTTTTTGTTTTGTGATTAATAGTTATCAGATGCTGTATAATTAGATTATGTTGCACCAATATTCAAAATTAATTCAATTAATTCGTTTTAGAACTTTCATTGGCTTTTATTAAAATGTAATCACAACCTTAAAGCAACATGTTTATTTTTAATTTGAATGATTCCTTTATCTTTGTTGACAATTTTTTATTATGAAGTGGTTAACCCTATATATTAAATATCGCCTTTGGTTAGGTTTGTTTTTACTTGCATTGGCTATTTATGTAAATATTGAATCTGGATTTTGGCCTTCGTTTATCATTTATTTATTGGCTGTTATTTCCATAGTTGGTCATTTTCTATTAGGTCCAATGCGTTTAATTCAATCTGCAATGGAAATTGGCGATATGGACGAAGCCAAAAGAATAGTTGCTTCAATTAAATTTCCAAGATTATTAATTAAACCCATTCGTTCGGTTTATTATACCATTCAAGGCAATTTGGCAATGGCCGATCAAGATTTTGAAGGTGCTGAAATGCTTATGAAAAAAGGACTTTCATTGGGAGGAAGTTTAACCCAACAAGCGGAAGGGCCTAGTAAACTTCAATTGGGTATGCTTTGTATTCAAAAAGGCGACATGAAACAAGGAGAAGCCTATATCCGTCAGGCCATTAGAGTAGGTTTGCCCGATAATGAAAACAATGCTGCAGCCTATTTACAACTTTGCTCAATCATGATGAACAAACGTGAGTTTCGTTCAGCTAAAGAATTTTTTAGAAAAGCAAAATCTTTCAAACCTACAACCCCTCAAATTGTAGATCAAATCAAACAGATTGAGAAGTATATAACTAGAATGCCGGGGTAGGAACAGGAGGTTTGTGAAGTTTGAGAGGTTTGTGAGGTTTGTGAAGTTTCGTACGTTCAAAAGGTTCAATGCGTTCAAAAGGTTCAATGCGTTCAAAAGGTTCAAGAGGTTGGGGAATTTTGGACTGCGATCTTGGCGTTTTCACAAATCATCAAATAACAATTGATTGGGTTTACACACATTTACATTTATTGTCTAAAACAATTTGTCTAAGCTTTAATTAGAAAAAAATCATCCTCTCCCACGGTTGAAACCGTGGGCTATAAAAAATATCGTTTTGATTGAAAATTTAAAATGTTGGAACGAATTACTTTAAACAATAAAATACTAAGCATACTTCTAGCGCCAAATTCCTAACAAAAATCACGCTACGAAGCGAATCTCGCAAATTGGAACAAATCCCAATTATTAAACCGTTCTCTCTTGGAAAATACTTCCAACCTCTTAAACCTCTTAAACCTCACAAACATCTCAAACCTTTTACTCACTCCCCCCTTCCAATCATAACACTCCCAACCCTCCAAGCTTCATTTAGTTTTTCGAAAGCAGCCAAATCTTCGCTAGAAAATACTTTGTTTGCTAATTTTGTTAAATCGGGTTGACCAGCATTAACCCAAGCCGTATACCAAAAAGAAGCTACTGAAAAAATTGATTGACGCATTCTTCGTTCAACCATTCCATCCAACATTTGATTGTATGTTTTTGTATAGTGGCTCGAATATTGGCGAATGGTTTTTCCATTTCTATTTTCAAACGAATATTTTTGATCTTCATTAAATTCGGTATTGAGTTTTTTTTCAAATTGTAAAACACTATCCACCGCCACAGCACTTTCCATAACCCTTTGCCATATATAATCGCCCGGGTATTGCAGATACGCCGCTTTTCCAATAAAAAAATCAAACTCTTTTTCAGCTAATAATTCTGGAACCCTGCTTTCCCAAAAACCATGTATACCGCGTTGATTTGTATATTGACCATTATGATTGCTGCTGGTATGTAAAGGCACATGTGCATCAGAAATATAATGTCCAATTTCGGCGCTGTTTTTCATAATGGACACAAAATCTTTTTCCCGAAATGCCTTCGTTAATCTGTTCATCATAATTAAAATATGCCAAGGCACAACACCATGTGCTTGTAAACTATCTGCGGTATATTTTTCAGCAGCATCTTTCCAATTTCTTGGTAAGCTATCAAATGGAAATTTGCCATAATGGTCCATATCTATGTAATGCCTTGGTCCTTCTTCCAATACCGCATAACGTCGCTTATCCGGATCAGCAGAATGCTCCTGCAAAAACTTGATATTTGGTTTGTACAATACCATCATCTCCGGAGGCAATAAAAAAACAGCGAAATAATTTATTCGCTCATGCCCATAAAATCCCCAAGAATAGACGTTTGGGAGGTTTAGGGTAAGTATACTGATGAAAAGTAAGAGTGGTTTCATTTTTTTGATTTGTAATAGATGTTCAAAATGTTTGTGGTTTGTGGTTTGTTGTTGGAATCATTTTTCATTTGGGGATATTGGATAATGGAAGGGATATAATTACTAGACGCTGAATTCTCAATGCTTGATGCTAGATAGAATTTCGTTCTGTTTGCAACATTCAACCACAAACCACAAACCACAAACCACAAACAATAAACAATAAACAATAAACAACAAACCACAAACAAAACTATAATCCTTTCATTTTTATAAAAAGTGCATCTAACGGGTATTTCAAAAGAAAATAACACGCTCTTTTACGTGTAATCACCATTTATTTTTTGATAAATAAACAAATTGAACTTTACGTTGTTATTCAAAAAACGACTTTATGAACGCATTTACAATAAAAGACTTAGAAAATTTATCTGGAGTAAAGGCGCACACTTTACGCATTTGGGAGCAACGCTATCAATTTCTAAAACCAAGCAGAACATTTACAAATATTAGATACTATTCCAATGAGGAATTAAAAACGATTTTAAATATCTCGCTACTTAATAAATATGGGTACAAAATATCGCATATCGATAAAATGAATCCTGATGAAATCAATGAGAAAATTTTAAGCCTCAGCCAGCAAGATGCACAAAAAGAAAAATCTGTAAACGAGCTGGTGAAATACATGATTGAATTAAAAACGGAGGATTTCGCACAAGCTATTGATTC
>CALQKL020000179.1 GCA_943331145.2 Chitinophaga pinensis | reverse complement strand
GTAAACTTTGGAATTATCTACGGACAAGGTGCTTTTGGATTGGCAGAAAATTTAGGAATATCCAGAACTGAGGCAAAAGAAATTATCGACAACTACAAAAAACAGTTTCCAAATATTCAGCAGTACATGGATGAAACCATCAAATTTGGAAAAGATAACGGATATGTACAAACGCTAATGGGACGTAAGCGCTGGTTAAAAGACATCAATTCGGCAAACTTCACCATTCGCGGATTCGCGGAGAGAAATGCCATCAATTCGCCTATTCAAGGAACGGCTGCCGATATGATAAAGCTGGCTATGATAAAGATTGATGCTGCATTTAAACAACATCAATTCAAATCAAAAATGATATTGCAAGTACATGATGAATTGGTATTTGATGTAATAAAAGAAGAGCTTGAAAAAGTGAAGCCAGTTATTTTGGAATGTATGCAACATGCGTTGGTTTTGCCAAATGAAGTGCCTACAGATGCAGAAATTGGGTTTGGCGATAATTGGTTAGCAGCCCATTAAAATTATACTATGAAAAAAATGACGTTGATATATTGTTATGATGCCTATTGCGGTTGGTGTTATGGATTCAGTAAAGTGATAACAAATATTGCTGCTACTTTTAAAAATGAATTAGAGGTAGAAGTGTTGAGTGGTGGGATGATCATGCCAGAAAAGCCAGTGCACATAAAAGTAAGTGCTGATTATATTTTAAAAGCTTATAAAACTGTTGAAGAGGCTACTGGCATTTCATTTGGAGAAGATTATTTGTGGCATATCAAAAATCCAGAAGATAGCGATTGGTATCCCAATTCGGAAAAGCCAGCCATCGCCATGTGTATTTTTAAAGAATATTATCCCGAAAGAATGGTGGAGTTTTCGGCAGATTTGCAATACAGTTTGCATTTCGAAGGAAGAGATTTAACAGATGATGAAGCCTACAGACATTTACTTGAAAAGTACAGCATCAATGAAGAAACATTTTATGCGAAGTTGAAAAGTGAGGAATACAAAGACATGGCGCATTATGAATTTTCGTTGGTACAGCAATTAAAAGTAGAAGGATACCCAACCGTTTTCATACAAACAAAATCATCCACCTTTCACATGGTTGCCAGAGGTTATACAGATGAAGCCGATTTGGAAAAAAGAATTAAAGCGGTAATTGAAGAACAACAATCATCAACGCTTTAAAGCCTTTTCATAACAAGCAATCCATTCGTCAACCGACATTTTTGAAGCGAGTTCACCAATTAAATCAAAAGGAATGGCGTCTATTTTTTTAAATCGAATACAACTTTTGCCCATATCTAATTTACCTTTTACACGCTTGGCAAATTCAGCAGTAAACCAATCCATTAATGTTGGGTTCATATAAATGCCCATGTGATAAAGTGCAATAAAGTTTTTTTGCGAAGCCATACTTAAAAACGGAAGCGGCTGTTTGGGGTCGCAATGATAACCATTTGGATAAATACTATGGGGAACGAAATAGCCAATCATGCCATAACCGATGCCTTCGGTAAATCCTTTGGGTAAATTTTTGAGGATCACTTTACGCAATTCATTACACGCCGTTTTTCTTTCTTCGGGTAATTCATTAAGGTAAGCTTCAACAGTTGTTGCTTTTGATGGCATAAAATATTCATTTAATTTAAAACTGAATAATGACGTTAATTTGCAAATAAATTCTCCGGTGAAATACAACGTCACTCATTTTCAAATTTAATTTAAAAAACTTTATTTCATGAACTTATCAAACAACAAAATTTTAATCACTGGCGGCGGATCTGGAATTGGGTTGGGATTGGCAGAACGCTTTGTTCAAGAAGGAAATACTGTAATCATTTGTGGAAGAAGACAAGATGTTTTAGAAAATGTAGCTCAAAATATTCCAGGTATAATAATTTATACTTGTGATTTAAGTGTTGAACAACAAAGAGTTGATTTGTTCGAATGGATAAAAGCAGAACATAGCGATTTGAACATGTTGATTAATAATGCGGGTATTCAACAGTGGACAAATATTGATGATGAAGATTTCTATTCAAGAATAAAACAAGAAATTATGATCAATGTAGAAACGCCGGTACATTTAACTTCATTGTTTATAAAACTGAATAATTTGAAAACCATCATGAATGTTACTTCTGGACTTTCATTTTGTCCATTAACCAAAGTAGCCGTTTACTCCGCTACAAAAGCATTCTTTCATTCTTTTACTTTATCGATGCAACACGAACTTTTGAAGAAAAATATAGAAGTAATAGAATTGATTCCACCAGCATTAAATACTGATTTAGGTGGAAAAGGTTTGCACGATTACGCACCACCCGTACATGAATTTATCGAGTCAATTTTCAATCAACTCAAAGCTGGAAATACCACATTGACTTTTGGCATGAGTGAGGGGTTATCAAAGGCGGGACCTGAGCAATTAAAGATGATTTTTGAAAGAATGAATACAGCATAATGATTTATTTGTTAAATTTAATCTTTACCAAAATGCTTTAATCTACGACTAGAGTAACCATTTTTAATTTTTAGATAATTTATTTTATGCAAAAAGGAATTTTTACCGCATTGTTTTTTACGATTTCAATCATGTTTTCATTTTTTGCAAAAGCACAATTTAATCCAATTGCTATTGGTGGATTTAATCACGATGTCATTGCTGAAACAGGAACAAATGCGTTGACTACCACTACAACTGCAATGGATGGTGTGCCTGCATCAAATAATGTGATGTACACTCAATCGTTTAGAACCACCAATGGTTTTGCGGGAGGTGGACTTCCAGACAATGGTACCATTGCTGATGCATCTGGTAGTTATCAATTAAATAATTATGGAAATAATAATGCTTTAATCGTTCCTCGAAATCAAAATGGAGATCTTTTAATAACTACACCTGCAAGTTATCGTGCAATACGTTTATTGTGTTTATCAACTGAAGGAACCTCTCTAATCAATGTGAAATTATTTTTCACCGATGGTACTTCTACAAATGCACTTACAAATGTTTCTGTAAATGACTGGTTTAACACTGCTGCAAATACCGTACTAACTGGGTTTGGTAGATGTACAAGAGTAGCAAGTGCTTCTAGTGCAAGTGCATTTCCCAATAACCCAAAATTATTTTATGTTGAAGTGCTTTTAAATTGTGCCGATGCGCAAAAATCATTACAGAAAATAAATTGCAGCAACGTTACCACTGCTGGTACAAATGCGCCTTTCCCAAATGCAGTATTCTTTGCTGTTTCAGGAAAAGTAAATACGATTAACATTACACCATCTGTTACAAATGCAACTTGTTCATCACAAGGAAGTGCAACACTTGATGTAACCGGTTCTGCTGCTCCTTACACTGCATCTTGGAATACAAGTCCTGTACAAAATGGTTTAACAGCTTCCAATTTAGCAGCAGGAAATTATATCGCTACAATTACCGATGCCAATTCATGTACATCTACTTTCAACGTTACAGTTACTTCTACAAACAACCTTTCATTGGTTGCGCATGGAGATACTTCAATTTGTTTGGGTGCTTCTTTCCAAGCGAATACTGTTAGCAATGCCACAAATTATATTTGGACGCCTACAAATGGTGTGAGCAATCCAAACATTGCTAATCCGATTTTATCTCCAAATACGACCACAACATATACCCTAACTGCTCGTTTGGGAACATGCTCTTTAGTAAGAACATTTAGGGTTACCGTAAATGCGCCAAGCATCAGCAATAGAGCCGATACCACCATTTGTAATGGCGTTTCATTTATGCCAAATATTGTAAGTAACGGAACAAGTTTTTCTTGGACACCAACCAATGGCGTTAGCAATCCAAATATTGCAAACCCAATGCTATCACCATCTGCAACAACACTTTATACCCTCACCGCAAATCTAGGTTTATGTACTGCAGTAAGAATTTTTGAAGTGGCTGTTTTGCAATCTGTAGTTGTAGATGCAGGTTCTCCAATAAGTATTTTAAGTGGTAGTTCAGGTCAGCTTTATGCAACAGGTTCTGCAGGGAGTTATTTATGGAGTCCATCTTCCACTTTAAATGCGGCAAATATTTTAAATCCGGTTGCTTCACCAACTACCACTACACAATATACCTTAACGATCACCACAGCTGCTGGTTGTAAAAACAAAGACAGTGTAACCGTAACCGTTGTGCCATATTGTATAAAACCTTTAAATGCATTTTCACCTAATGGTGATGGCATAAATGATGTATGGTTGGTAACAAATGACAATTGCACAATCAATATCAGGGCTTCTGTATTCAACAGATACGGAAGCGAAGTTTACAAATCAGCAAATTATCAAAACGATTGGAACGGTACATATAAAGGAAAGCCATTACCAGATGGCACTTACTATTATGTTTTGGAATTCACACTTCTAACTGGAACGAAAATAACGTTGAAAGGGGATGTAACGTTGATTAGGTAGGGGGAAAGGTTTGGGAGGTTGGAGGGGTTGAATATTTTCAACCCTTACAAAAGGTTGAAATCATTTTCCAACATTTAGCAACTTTGTTTTTAAAAAAACTTCGTGCCTTCGTGTCTTTGTGCCTTCGTGTCAAAAAATCGCGTTTACGCGCATTCGTGACTTCGTGTTTCAATGCCTTTGCGCCTTTGTGTTTCAACCCTTAAACCAGCGCAGCGATTTAAACCTTTCTAACTTCCAGACACAATTCTTTTAAATCTCATAAACAATTCATGCATTAAATATGTTTATTTGAAGCATAGGTACTTATTTTGTGCAAAATTTACAACTTGTTTTAAGAAATGAACACATACATCCAAAAAATTCAACAAGAAATTGAGCCACTGCGCCAGGAAATAATCAACCATAAAGTATATGGCGTTATCAATAACACAGATTCTTTAAAAATTTTCATGCAATACCATGTGTTTGCGGTTTGGGATTTTATGTCTTTATTAAAATCACTTC
>CALQKL020000178.1 GCA_943331145.2 Chitinophaga pinensis | reverse complement strand
TGCTTAAGCATACGGCTCAACAATTCACTTACTTCAACTGATGTAGTACCTACTAATGTTGGCCTTCCTGCATTTCTAATTTTTTCAATCTCATCTATTACCGCACCATATTTTTCACGCTTGGTTTTATATACCATATCCTGTTCATCCTTTCTAATAGCAGCACGGTTTGTAGGGATTGTAACCACATCCAATTTATAAATGCTCCATAACTCTGCAGCTTCTGTTTCGGCAGTACCCGTCATACCACAAAGCTTGTGATACATTCTAAAATAATTCTGTAATGTCACGGTAGCGTAGGTTTGCGTAGACGCTTCAATCTTTACATTTTCTTTGGCTTCCAACGCTTGATGCAATCCATCCGAGTATCTACGGCCTTCCATAATACGACCGGTTTGTTCATCAACAATTTTTACAGCACCATCAATAACAACATACTCATCATCTTTATCAAATAAAGTGTATGCTTTTAATAATTGTTGTACCGTATGGATGCGATCTGCTTTCATTGAATATTCTGTAAGCAGTGCTTCTTTTTGTTGCAATTTTTCTTCAGCAGAAATAGCCGATTTTTCTATGAAAGATAATTTGGTTGAAATTTCTGGTAAAATAAAAAAGTGTGGATCTTCTCCATTTCTGGTGATTAAATTAATCCCTTGTGTAGTTAGATTAACAGAGTTGTTTTTTTCATCAATTACAAAAAATAATTCCGCATCTACTTTTGGCATTTCTTTTTGTTGGTCTGCCAAATAATAGTTTTCACTTTTTTGAAGTTTAACGCGCATACCAGGTTCACTCAAGAATTTAATAAGTGCGCTAGATTTAGGTAAACCTCTGTGGGCGCGCATTAAAGCCAATCCACCATCCTTAGGATCGTCGTTCCCTTCAGCTATTTTTTTCTTTGCTTCAATTAAAAACTGATTGGTTGCTTTTTTTTGTGCTTCAACTAATTTTTCAATCCTTGGTTTTAAATCAAAGAATTGTTGGGTGTTGTCGCTATGTCCGATTGGACCACTTATTATTAATGGTGTTCTAGCATCATCAATCAATACGCTATCTACCTCATCCACCATGGCGAAATGATGTTTTCTTTGAACCATTTCGTCTGGGCGATGCACCATATTATCCCTCAAATAATCGAAACCAAATTCGTTGTTTGTTCCGTAAGTGATATCTGCATTATATGCTTTTCTTCTTGCATCGCTATTGGGTTCGTGCTTGTCGATACAATCTACACGTAAGCCCAGCCATTCAAAAATAGGGCCATTCCATTCACTATCTCTTTTGGCGAGATAATCATTTACGGTAACAATATGAACACCTTCTCCAGCCAACGCATTTAAATATGCAGGCAAAGTACTCACCAAAGTTTTACCTTCACCCGTGGCCATTTCCGCAATTTTACCAGAATGTAAAACGGTACCCCCAATAAGCTGCACATCGTAATGAACCATGTTCCAGTTTACAATGTTGCCCGCTGCATTCCATGTATTTTTATACGTAGAAGTATTGCCATCAATGGTAATGTGTTCTTTCTTTACAGAAAGTTCCATATCCAATTCGGTAGCCGTAGAAACGATGTTTTCATTTTCTGAGAAACGTCTGCCTGTTTCTTTAACTACCGCAAAAGCTTCGGGCAAAATTTCGAGTAGAATTTCTTCTATCTTTTGATCACGTGATTTTTTAAGCTTATCAACCTCATTATATATCGCATCTTTTCCATTAATATCTTCAGAAGGTAAAGATTCGGCAGATTCATTTTTTACTTTAATCTCTTCATTAATATCGGTTAGATGATGCTGTATTCTAGATTTAAACTCCGATGTTTTGTTGCGAAGTTCATCATTAGATAAAGATTGATACTGCGTAAAAAAAGCATTTATTTTAGCTACAAGTGGCGTAATTTTCTTTACATCTTTTTCACTTTTGCTTCCTCCAAATAATTTCGAAATGAGTCCTAACATATATTTTTTCTTAATAATTCTAAATAAATTGTTCAGCCAACGCAAACAAAATCAATGCTAATGATCATAATTCGTCAAATTGACAGAGCTCAAAGGTAAAGGAAGTTTATAACGGATAAACAATTTTTCAAACTTAACCTTACAATTTGAAGAAAAATAGGCTTCGAATGTAAAACAAATTGAATATTTAAATCAAACTGTTCTTTTTTATTTCAATAAATTGGCGTTCAACTTTGTTATCTATTAATTTAAATTTCTAATCCCTGGGGATTATGGTTATAAAATATTCAATTATATCCTTGCATTATATGGCATTTGCCCTACATTTGCAACCTGAATAACCCTATTAATTGGGGAAAATAAAAAAATCGAATTTCATATGAGTGGTGCTTTAAAAGAAGTTAGAAACCGAATTAAAAGCGTTCAAAGTACGCAACAGATTACAAAAGCCATGAAAATGGTAAGTGCTGCAAAATTGCGTCGTGCACAAGATGCAGTTACACAAATGCGTCCTTATGCAAAGAAATTGCAAGAAATGCTAAGCAACATTGTCAGCAACAGCGATGGAGAAGTAGCGATGGATTTAGCTGTTGAACGTACAATTGAAAAAGTGTTGATTATTGTAGTAACCAGTGATCGTGGTCTTTGTGGAGGATATAATAGCAATTTGATTAAGCTTGCAAAATCTACAGTTAACGAAAAATATGCAAGTCAATTGGCAAAAGGGAATGTAAAATTTTTACCGATTGGCAAAAAAGGATATGAGCATTTTACAAAAAATGGTTTTTCTGTAATAGATGCATATTGGGATATTTTCACAGGCTTAAGTTTTGAAAAAGTACAACAAGCTGCAAAATATGCGATGGATGCTTTTGCTGCAAAAGAGTTCGACGCGGTAGAAATTATTTACAGTGAATTTAAAAATGCGGCTTCACAAGTTTTTATTGCAGAATCATTTTTACCGGTTCAACGCATTACACCTATCGAAGGAAGTCAGAAAAAATCAGATTTTATTTATGAGCCAAATCAACAAGTTTTAATTACCGAGTTGATGCCTAAAATATTAAACACACAATTGTTCAAAGCCGTTTTAGATGCAAATGCCAGCGAACATGGTGCACGTATGACTGCGATGGATAAGGCAAGTGACAATGCAAACGAATTATTGAAATCATTGAAAATAAGTTATAACAGAGCGCGTCAGGCTGCAATTACTACCGAGTTAACAGAAATCGTAAGTGGTGCTGCCGCACTTCAAGGTTAATCATTTGAGGTTTAAGGTTTTGTTGTTTGACAATCAACTAATCTCAAAAAGAACCAATAAATAATACACTTAAGCAATGGAAATATCTCAAATTATACCACATATTGAAGCTTTGATTTTTGCCAGTGATAAAGCATTATCAAATGACGAAATCATAGAGCTAATAAATAACGCACTTGGTTTTATTGAAGACCGTGCTGATTTGGAACAAATAGAAACCGCAATACAAGGCATTAAAGAAAAATACGATTCAGAATTTTATGCATTTGAATTAAAGCAAAGCGGAGGCGGTTGGCAGTTTCTAACCAAACCCATGTACCACAAAACCATTGCTTTACTAAATGGTGATAAATTTTTAAAGAAATTATCTTCAGCCGCATTAGAAACACTAGCCATTATCGCCTATAAACAACCCATCACAAAAAGTGAAATCGAATCTATTCGTGGCGTAAACTGCGATTATGCTGTTCAAAAATTATTGGAAAAAGATTTGATCATTATTTCTGGTAGAAATGAAGATGCAGTTGGAAAGCCATTAATCTATGCTACTTCAAAATCATTCATGGATTATTTTGGCATCAATAGTGCAAGTGACTTACCTAAAATAAACGAAGTATTGATGGAGGAATTGGTGAGAGCAACTGTTGTAAATCCTGCTGAATCTGAAGAACAAATAATCATTGAAGAAACTACAGAAATGACTATAGAAATAGCGGATACGCCTAATGAAGGTGAATAAGGGTTTGTTGTTTATTGTTTGTGGTTTATTGTTTGTGGTTTGTGGTTTGGCGTTGGAATTATATTCCAATTGTTCTTCTTACTCTTTTTTAAAAATATTTTTTAATTATTCTTTGTGCTCTTTGCTCCTTTGTGAGCTTTGCGTGAAAGTTAACTTGTTAAGGCATTTTAAACTTCCATTTTTTAGATTTATTTCATAGCCCACGGTTTCAACCGTGGGTGGAAGAAATACCCCGGTTAGAAACAGGAAATCCTTATAAACACCAGTTAGAAACCGGCGCCAATAGTGGAACGAAAACCCAACGTCTTAAACCTCTTAAACGTCTTAAACGTTTTAAACCTCTTCTACACCGCCACATTAAAATCCCTCAACGCATCATTCAAACTGGTTTTTAAATCTGTACTCGCTTTTCGTTTGCCGATGATTAAAGCGCAACTCACTTGATAATCTCCTGCTGGAAATTTTTTTGTATAACTTCCTGGTATAACGACACTTCTTTCAGGAACATAACCTTTCATTTCTACTGGCTCTGCCCCACTCACGTCTATTATTTTTGTGGATTGAGTAAGTACTACATTGGCACCCAATACGGCTTCTTTTCCAACATGTACACCTTCAACTACAATACAACGGCTACCAATAAAACATCCATCTTCTATAATTACAGGACTTGCTTGTAATGGCTCTAAAACGCCGCCAATGCCAACGCCACCGCTCAAATGAACGTGCTTTCCTATTTGCGCACAACTACCCACAGTCGCCCAGGTATCTACCATAGTTCCTTCATCTACATAAGCACCAATATTTACGTAAGAGGGCATCAATACTACATTTCTAGCGATAAATGCACCATAACGTGCAACAGCATGAGGCACTGCCCTTACACCCAATTCTTTATAATTGGATTTCAATTTCATTTTATCGTAAAATTCAAACGGAGGCAATACATAAGTTTCCATTTGCTGAATAGAAAAATACATTAATATCGCTTGCTTTACCCATT
>CALQKL020000177.1 GCA_943331145.2 Chitinophaga pinensis | reverse complement strand
CAGATGTATTGGTTGCTGGAAATACCGTTTTCAAGTCGGAAAATCCATTCAATACGATTGCCGCTTTAAAAGCAATTTAGTTTTAAAATCTAGCAACGTATGAAGAAGCATTTATTAACTATAATTATATTCTTCATTCCTTGCACATTACTTGCACAAATTCAAAATGCAATAATAAAAGGTAATGTTTTAAATAATAACGAAAAACCAATTCCTAATGCCAACGTTTTAATACTTGGAAAAACTCAGGGTGTTAGCACTTCAGATAGTGGAAAATTTTTAATAAAAGTACCCGCACAAAAAGCAATCGCACTTATTTTTTCCCATACCGGTTATGCAGAAAGACAAAAGAATTTCTTTCTGAAAAATGGAGAGGAAATAAACATCACTATTCATCTAAATGAGATTTCTACTTTGGATGTCGTTACCATTACCGATGAAAAAGAACGAAAAGAAAATGGATTAATCAAAATAAATCCTCAAAATGCCATTTCACTGCCCAGCACAACAGGCGGTGTGGAAGGAATTATTAAAACATTGGTTGGCAGCAACAATGAACTTACATCACAATACAATGTAAGAGGTGGAAATTACGATGAAAACCTTGTTTACATCAATGATTTTGAAATTTTCAGACCTTATTTGGTGAGTAATGGACAGCAAGAAGGATTAAGTTTTATCAACCCTGAAATGGTAAAAAATGTAAACTTTTACACCGGAGGATTTCAAGCAAAATATGGCGACAAAATGAGTAGCGTATTGGATATTCAATACAAAAAACCAACAGTGTTTAATGGCAGTGTTTATGCCAGTTTATTGGAACAAGGTTTATTTTTGGGCGGAAAAATAATAAACGAAAAGGCAAGTTTTCTTTTGGGAATAAGAAACAAAACCAATCAAAATTTATTAAGAAGTCAACCCATAACCGGCGCATATATTCCTTCTGCTTCTGATTTACAATCTTTAATTACATACAAATTCTCCAATCATTTTCAAGCAGAATTTTTAAGCATTCTTTCCAGTTCTAGATTTACTTATTATCCTGAGTCGGTAAAAAAAACATCTTCTGTTTTTTCTCCATTTTTTACGTCTAATCTTGGTTTAGACACATATTTTGAAGGCGCAGAAAAAGACAAATACTACACGAGTTTGTTTGCAGCTACATTAACACATAGTCCATCAAAATCTTTAAAATTAAAATGGCTTTTTTCTAAGTTTTCGGATAAAGAACAAGAGAATTACGACATCACTGGCGCCTATCTTTTTGGAGACCGAGATTTCGACCAAAGTAGCAGCACGTATGGCGAAATTGTAAACCCTTTAGGTGCGGGACTATATCAGCAGTATGCCAGAAATAAATTAACCATTACAAATTGGAATGTCGGACATCGAGGTAGTTTTGAAAAGAACAAACATTTTTTTCAATGGGGAGCCAATATAGAAAACACCATTATTAATGATGTAGTCAAACAATTTGAATACCAAGATTCAGCAGGATATTCGTTGCCTTACAACCCATCAGGATTAAATTTATTCAACTCAATAAACAACAAAACCAATCTCAATATTTTAAAATACAGTGGCTTCATACAAGACAATATTCATCTTATACAAACAGAACAAGATTTAAATCTACAATTGGGCATTCGTTTCCAAAGCAACAGCCTAAACAAAGAATTGCTTATTAGCCCTAGGATGCAATTGAATTGGAAACCCGACTGGAAAAATGACATTGTATTTAAAACATCATTTGGCGTTTATAACCAACCGCCATTTTACAGAGAGCTTCGAAAATACAATGGAGAAATAAACAAAGCTGTAATGGCTCAAAAATCAACACAGGTTGTTTGCGGAATGGATTATCAGATTTTTGGCATAAATGGAAAACGTTTTAGATTAAGCACAGAAGCATATTACAAATCAATGAAACAAATCAATCCATATGATGTAGATAATGTAAAGATTAGATATTTTGGAAACAATAATGCCATGGCTTACGCTACAGGATTAGATTTACGTTTATTTAGCGAGTTGGTAAAAGATGCTGAAAGTTGGATAAGCATTGGTGTTATGAAAACCAAGGAAAACATCAACAATGATTATTATTATCAATATAAAAATGCGGCTGGAGAAATCATAAACGAAAATTCGGATGACCAAATCGCAACAGACAGTATAAAAAATGACATTGGATTTCTACGTCGGCCAACAGACAGATTGATTACCGTTGGTGTCTTTTTACAAGATTATTTGGCAACCAATAAGAACTTCAAAGTGCATATCAATGCGCTATACGGCAGCAATATGCCTTATAATATACCCAATTCTACAAAATACAGAAACGGCTTAATTGTAGACCCATATATTAGAATAGACGTAGGTTTCAGCGCCTTATTGTTAAGTGAAAAAAATGTAAGACGAAGTCATAACCCATTTAAATCGGTGGAAAATATTTGGCTAAGCTTAGAAGTATTCAACCTAATAAATAAAGCAAATACCATTTCATATCAGCTCATAAAAGATTTTGCCAACAACACCTATGCCCTACCCAATACATTAACGCCGAGATTGTTGAATTTGAAATTGGTGGGGAGGTTTTGAGGAAGATGTTTAAAACGTTTAAGAGGTTTAAGACGTTTAAGAGGTTGGGAGTATGTAGGGGTTGAAAATTCTGCCGATGTTGGTGTTTTCACCAATCATCAAAGTAGTGGTTATGTTTAATACGCTTCGCTGGTTTAAGGGTTTAAGGTAAAACTAATCTCACTTTGCGGCCTCGGACCTTTGCGCGATTTGCTTTAAACAAGAAAGATTTTCAAGAGATTGTTCAATCCAAATTAAACCAACGCAGTGTTTTAAAACATTAAACCAGCGTAGTGACTTAAACCCTTAACCCCGCGAAGCGCCCAATGTTAACAATTATTATTTTTCGTTTTCAAAATCTATTGGTTAAATTTGAAATGGTTAATTCAATCATTTATTCAATCACCTATTTGCTGCATTTATTTTTTTGCAGTAATAAAAACTAATTATTTTGACAGAATCAATCATCAACTTAGAATCCGTTAACCCAATTGAATTTTTTGGTGTTAACAATGGAAAGCTTGAAATGCTAAAAAAGAAATTTCCGCTTTTGAAAATATTAAGTAGAGGCACACAAATTAAATTAAGTGGTGCGCCAGAACAAATTGATATTGCGAAAGAAAAAATAAACTTACTTGTTCAATATATGCAGCGCAATGGAAATATGAGTGAGAATTATTTCGAACAAATTTTGGGTGGTGATGATGAAAAATCCGTTGACAATTTTGTTGACAGAAACCCTAACGACGTTTTGGTATTTGGGCCAAATGGAAAAACAGTTCGTGCAAGAACCCAAAACCAAAAGTTGATGGTGAATGCTTGTGATAAAAACGATATTGTGTTTGCTATTGGCCCGGCAGGAACTGGTAAAACCTACACTGCAGTTGCACTTGCGGTGAGGGCTTTAAAAAACAAACTCGTTAAAAAAATTATTTTAACCCGCCCTGCTGTTGAAGCTGGGGAAAGTTTAGGTTTCTTACCTGGTGATTTAAAAGAAAAAATTGATCCATATTTAAGGCCATTATATGATGCGTTAGACGATATGATTCCAGCAGATAAATTGGGTTATTATATGCAAACTCGAATTATTGAAATTGCACCATTGGCGTATATGCGTGGACGTACACTAGATAATGCTTTTATCATTTTAGATGAAGCACAAAATACCAATGACCTGCAAATTAAAATGTTTTTAACCCGTATTGGGCCAAATGCAAAAGCGATAATTACAGGAGATCCTACTCAAATAGATTTACCAAAAAATCAGCAAAGTGGTTTATTCAAAGCTACACGTATCTTGCGTGATATTGACGGAATCTCCTACATTGAACTTGATGAAGAAGATGTGGTAAGACATCGCTTGGTGAAATCTATCATTAAAGCATACAATAAAGATGATGTAAAAACAACTAAAGAGAAAGAATCAAAAGAAAAAGAAGTAAAACAACCCAAATCAGAATAAATAAAAAAAATCACAAAATGAAATCAACAATTGCTGCACTTTTAATGACTGGAATTCTAATTTTAAATGGTTGTAATTCTGAAACCCAAAAACCTGAAATTGTTGTAGAATCTTTTTTTGATGCATTAAGTAAACAAGATTTTGAAACAGCAAAAGAATTCGCAACTAAGAAAAGCGAACCTGTTCTAGATATGATTAGTCTTGCTACAAATTTTCAAATTCAAAAGATAGACAGTTCGATGTTTGACAAATCAAGACTACAATTTGGAATCCCTAAAATTGAAGGTGATTCAGCCATTGTAGAGGTATCGATCAAAAACAGCAATGAATTTATTCCATTAAAATTAAAAAAAGAAGATGGAGATTGGAAAGTAGCTTTTGATGCAGAAACCTTAATGAAAATCGGATTAGACAAAATAAAATCGGAAGGCAGAAAAAACGGCAAACAAATGGATAAACAATTAGAAAGCATTCAAAACTTACCACTAGATTCTTTAAAAGATGAATTGCAAAACAGCTTACAAAAGTTGGATTCTGTACAAAAAACCTTAGACAATTAAATAAAAATCATTTACACATAATGAAATCAATCAACATTTTATTTTTATTTGCCTGGATGTTATTTTCAGCCTGTAATTCAAAAACTGAAAAACGTCCTGAAACCGCAATGGATACAGGAAGGGTATTTATAAAATCTAGTATGTTAGGTGATTTTAAAATGGCCGAAACATTGATATATCATGATGCCGAAAACCTTTCATTGTTCAACGCATTCAAAACATTTTACAACAGAATGCCCGATGAAAAGAAGCTGCATTACCAAAAAGCCAATTACGAAATCAACGAATTTAAAGAGCCTAATGATTCTACTACTTTCATAAATTATTCTAATGATTATATGAAAAAGCCAATGGAAATAAAATTGATT
>CALQKL020000176.1 GCA_943331145.2 Chitinophaga pinensis | reverse complement strand
TGGGCATTGCAACTATTTTAACTATGGTAGAAATGAAAAATAAAATTTAAAATTCTTTTATGACAGATCAACAATTGGTAGGTTATGTACAAAGCAGTACATCAGAAAATATCACCACAATAGAATTTTTTCATCCACAAAGCAATTCGTTACCGGGTAAAATTCTTAAAAAAATTGCAGAAGAAATTCATATTGCAGGTTCAAGCATGGGTTCAAATGTAATCGTATTAAAAAGTGCTGGAAACAAAACATTTTGTGCTGGCGCTTCTTTTGATGAGTTGTTACAAATTACCAATGAAGCCGAAGGGTTGAATTTTTTCAGTGGCTTTGCAAAGGTTATCAATGCCATTCGCGTATCGCCGAAATTGGTCATTGCACGCATACAAGGCAAATGTGTTGGCGGTGGCGTGGGTTTGGCAGCAGCAGCAGATTATGCCATTGCTTTAGATACCGCTGATATAAAATTAAGTGAGTTGGCTGTAGGAATCGGGCCGTTTGTGGTTGGTCCTGCAGTTGAAAGAAAAATGGGTAACAGCGCTTTTACTGCTTTATCTATTGATGCAACAAGTTGGAGAAATGCAAATTGGGCGATGAATAATGGTTTGTTTGCAGAAGTACATTCTACCATTGAAGACGTTGATGCTGCTGTATTGAAATTAGCTACAACATTGGCCAATTCTAGTCCGGATGCCATGAAGGAATTAAAAACTATTTTTTGGAAAGGCACCGAAAATTGGGACCAATTGCTCCTAGAAAGAGCGGGCATAAGTGGCAAATTAATTCTTAGCGATTTTTCAAGAAAAGCAATAGAGAAATTTAAAGGGAAATAGGAAGGTTCCAGAGGTTTGAGAAGTTTGAGAGGTTTGTGAGGTTAGGAATGTTCAAAAGGTTCAATGCGTTCAAAAGGTTCAAGAGGTTGGGGCTTTCTGTCTGCCGATGTTGGTGTTTTCACCAATCATCAAAAGTAGGAGTTGAAAAATTTCAACCCGTTCAAAACGTTCATCAGATTGGACCCATTTTCAATGAAAAATAATTTCAACCTTAAACCATTAAACCGTTAACCATTAAACAAGCGAAGCGCCTAAAATTAAGCCGTCGCCGTTTTTGAAACCTCATTTTCAGAAGGCACAAGTACTGCACGTAAAAATTTAGAAACTGATTTTATTATCGAAGCCATTATCGGACTTGTAGAGATTTCTCTCATTCTCATTTGAATTGAAATGTCGTTTGCAGAATAATTATTTGTAAAAGCATGTATCATTGGCCAAAATGCAAAACTTGCTTTCTTTATTTTATGTTCCTTTTGTTTAAATAACATCATTGTCGAGAAAGCAAATACAAAACAACAATACAATACAAATGCAATTATGGGATTATTGTATTTCGCCTTCAACACCTGATATCTGTTTCGCACAAAAAAATACATTTTCCAGGATGTTTTTAAATCCCATTCCTGATTCATGCCAATGTTTTGTTGCGGATGATATTGAATGCTACTTGTTACTGTTTTTGCAGGTATCTTAAACTTATTTACAACCCGATAAAAATATTCCGATCCTTCTCCCCAATAAAATAAATTTGATTTAGGCAAACCTGCTTTTTCAATTATTGAGCGATGTATTAAAGTGCCATTAAAAGGTTGACTTATTCCTTCTATTACATCTGTTTTAACCTCTTCTAAGCAAGCGTAATTTTTTGTTTTCCATACAAAAGAAGATTTATCCGCATTATTAATCACAACGCTATTGAGAAGTTCAACATTTGGACCTCTATGTTTAAAAAGCATTTCGAGCGCATTGTTTTTTGGACAACTGTCATCATCCATACACCAAATATAATCATAGCCATTTTCAAACGCCCATTTGATACCAGTATGATAACCGCCAGCTGGTCCTGCATTTTCCTGATACAATTGAATGATGTCTGTTTGCTTATCTAACCAAACGCTCGTATAATCTGAGCTTCCATTATTAACAACTAAAATCGTATTGGGCAATTCAGACTGATTACGTATTGCCTCTATACATTTTGACAATAAAGTATGTCGATTGTGCGAAACAATTACAGCGATTATTTTTTCCATAGGGGGTGGTTTCTTGGGTTCAACTAATTTTTAGTATACCAAAAACGCATTCCCTTTTAAAAAATTGTTTTTATTCAAAAACAGGGTATTATCACGTTTCAAAAAATATAGAATATGTGGAAATTACGGTTTTCACGTTAAGCAACGCGTGTTATTTGACCATTGGAAAGTAAATATTTTTGCCCAGATTCGCTGCAAAACGCTTCTCCAAGATTAAACTGGAGTTTATGTCCGTATTCGCTCATCCAACCTGTTTGTATGGCAGGATTTCCGACCATTAATGCATAAGATTTTACAGATTTTGTTACTACCGCACCTGCACCAATAAATGAAAATGATCCGATTTCGTTTCCACAAACAATCGTTGCATTTGCGCCTATTGTGGCTCCTTTTCTGATAATAGTTGATTTAAATTCAGTCTTACGACTTATTGCACTTCTGGGATTTATTACGTTGGTCAATACAGCACTTGGGCCTAAAAAAACATCGTCTTCACAAACAACACCTTCATAAACACTTACATTATTTTGTATTCGAACATTGTCGCCCAAAATTACATTTGAGCCAATCATTACATTTTGGCCAATAATACAATTTTTACCAATTACGGCTCCAGGCATAATATGGGAAAAATGCCAAATTTTGGTTCCATCTCCAATTTGGCAACCCTCGTCAATTACAGCAGTAGGATGTGCAAAAAACGACATGTTGTACCAATTTAGATGTTTATTAATATTGAGTTTGTGTGCTGATGTTATGCTTATTGAGAAACTTTTCTTAGATAATCGCCATATCCGCTTTTTTGCAAGTTTGTTGCTAGTTTTTCGAGTTGCTCTTTTGAAATAAAGCCCATTCTCCATGCAATTTCTTCCGGACAACCCACTTTCAACCCTTGTCTTTTTTCAATAACGCGTACGTACTCGCTGGCATCATTCAAAGAATCAAATGTTCCAGTATCCAACCAAGCAAATCCACGATTTAAAGTAACTACTTTAAGTTGCTTTTTTTCCATGTACACACGATTTACGTCTGTAATTTCATATTCCCCTCTTGGACTTGGGGCAATGTTTTTTGCAATCTCAACAACTTCATTATTATAAAAGTACAAACCTGGAACAGCATAATTGCTTTTAGGTTGTGTTGGTTTTTCTTCAATACTCAATGCATTAAATTCAGCATCAAACTCAACAACACCATATCTTTCAGGGTCACTAACAGGGTAAGCAAAAATCACAGCTCCAGAAGGATCTGCCGCTTCTTGAAGCATCTTGCTAAATCCGCTGCCATAAAAAATATTGTCTCCCAATACCAATGCAACGCTATCATTTCCAATAAATTTTTCGCCAATTACAAAAGCTTGTGCAAGTCCATTGGGTACTTCTTGCTTTTCATAAGAAATATTACATCCCCATTGTGAGCCATCACCAAGCAAACGCATAAACTGCGACTGATCATCGGGAGTAGTAATGATTAAAATGTCTTTTATACCAGCAAGCATCAATGTACTCAAGGGATAATAAATCATTGGTTTATCATAAATTGGCATCAATTGTTTGCTAATGCCCATTGTAATTGGGTAAAGTCTTGTACCCGACCCTCCCGCTAAAATGATTCCCTTCATAATTTATTTTTTAATTTTTTACGTCTTATATAAGATGCTCATTATGCACCATACATCCCCTCATAATATTTTTGATATGAGCCACTAGTAACGTTGGTTAACCATTCTGTATTTGCCAAGTACCAATCAATCGTTTTTGATAATCCTTCTTCAAATTGCAAAGAAGGCATCCAACCCAATTCCTCTTTTAATTTTGTAGCGTCAATGGCATATCTCATATCATGTCCGGCTCTATCGGTTACATAAGTAAGTAACTTTTCGTTTGTGCCTGGCTCTCTATTTAATTTAACATCCATTTGCTTGCATAATTCTTTAACCAAAGCAATATTGGTCCATTCATTATGACCACCGATGTTGTACGTTTCACCAATTTTTCCATGATGAAAAATAGTGTCAATTGCACTTACGTGATCTTCAACAAATAGCCAATCGCGCACGTTTTCCCCTTTTCCGTAAATAGGGAGTGGTTTGTTGTTGATGATATTGTGAATGCAAAGTGGAATTAATTTTTCGGGAAAATGATAAGGTCCGTAATTATTTGAGCAGTTTGATATTTTTATTGGAAGTTTGTAGGTGTGATGATAGGCACGTACAAAATGATCAGATGAAGCTTTTGAGGCAGAATATGGACTGCGCGGATCATAAGCAGTATCCTCAACAAAAAATCCAGTTTCACCCAATGAACCGTAAACCTCATCAGTAGAAATATGGTAAAACAATTTACCTTCCATATTATTTTTCCAAGATTCTTTAGCGGCTTGTAATAATGTAACTGTTCCTATAACATTGGTTCTAACAAAAGAAAGTGGGTCAGTAATCGAACGATCAACATGACTTTCGGCAGCACAATGCAAAATTGAAGTAAATTGATATTGTTCAAATAAAGATTGTAACAATTTTTCGTCGCAAATGTCTCCTTTTACAAATGTATAATTGGGTGCATTTTCTATATCTTTTAGATTTTCAAGATTACCTGCGTAAGTGAGCTTGTCTAAGTTTACGATTTGATATTGCGGGTATTTATTTACAAATAATCTGGTTAAATGAGACCCAATGAATCCAGCTCCACCAGTTATTAAAATATTTGACATAAATTATAATTTTTATAAAAAATTCTACTTTTTATTTGATTTTGTTCGTAATTAAAACAAATTTCAAAATTGCCTTATTATGAAACGCAAAAATAAAGATTAGTTTAGTATTTTTGAGATTATTACAAATTTGATTTTTTGAAAATATTATTTCTTACATCTGCTCCAAAAAATATTTCTCCCA
>CALQKL020000175.1 GCA_943331145.2 Chitinophaga pinensis | reverse complement strand
TGTTCCAGTAGGAACAACAGGTGATTGTTACGATAGATTCTTAGTGCGTAATCAGGAAATGTGGCAAAGCTTAAACATCATCAATCAAGCGTATAAAAAAGTTCAGGAATTCAAAGGTTCGGAAGCAGATGTATTTCACGCCGATGTTCCAGCATATTATTTACCAGAAAAGAAAGATGTTTATACCAAAATGGAGGCATTAATCTACCATTTCAAAATTGTAATGGGAGAAACCGAAATGCCTGTTGGAGAAGTATATAATTCTGTAGAAGGTGCTAATGGAGAGTTGGGTTATTATTTAATTAGCGATGGTGGTCGTACACCTTATCGTTTGCATTTCCGCAGACCATGCTTTATTTATTATCAGGCATATCCTGAATTGATTAAAGATGGCATGTTGAGTGACGCAGTTATTACAATGAGTAGTTTGAATTTGATTGCAGGAGAATTGGATGCGTAATGATTAATTGAAAATTTAAAAGTAAAAATTAAAAATATTTGTTTTTGACTTTTACCTTTTGACTTTTTAATTTTTTAACTTTTGAATTAATAGAATAATGATACAGTTTAAAGAAACAAGCCTTAAAAAAGTTGCTGAAATCATCGCACGTTATCCCGAAGGGAGACAAAAAAGTGCGTTATTGCCGGTATTACACATGGCTCAAGTTGAGTTTGGAGGCTGGTTAGATGTGCCTGTAATGGATTACGTAGCTACACTATTAAATATCGAACCCATTGAAGTTTATGAAGTAGCTAGTTTTTACAGCATGTACAATTTAAAACCTGTTGGTAAATATCTTTTTGAAGTTTGCCAAACTGGTCCTTGTATGCTTAACGGTAGCGATAATATTATAGATTATATCAAACAAAAGCTAAACATTGGTGTAGGTGAAACTACTGCTGATGGGATGTTTACATTAAAAACAGTGGAGTGTTTGGGTGCTTGTGGTTATGCACCAATGATGCAAATGGGTAAAACATACCGTGAGCATTTAACAAAAGAAAAAGTTGATTCAATTATAGAAGAATGTCGCGCTAAAGCGAATTAATATGGGAAAAAAATTATTACTCGAAAAAGTTCATATTGAAGGCATTCGCCATTATGATGTGTATCGTCGTGAAGGCGGTTATCGTAGTGTTGAAAAAGCATTGAAAATGCAACCCAATGATATAGTTGAGGAAGTAAAGAAAAGTGGATTGAGAGGTCGTGGTGGCGCAGGTTTCCCAACAGGAATGAAATGGAGTTTTTTAGCAAAACCTGATGGTGTTCCTCGTTACTTAGTTTGCAATGCAGATGAAAGTGAACCAGGTACATTCAAAGACAGATATTTAATGGAATTCATTCCGCATATTCTTATTGAAGGAATGATTGTGGCTTCGTTTGCATTAGGCAGCAATACCAGCTATATCTATATCAGAGGAGAGTATGATTGGGTTACAGATATTTTGGAAAATGCCATTGCTGAAGCCAAACAAAATGGTTGGTTGGGAAAAAATATTCAGGGCTCTGGTTACGATTTAGAAATGTACGTTCAAAGAGGAGCTGGCGCTTACATTTGTGGAGAAGAAACCGCATTATTGGAATCACTAGAAGGTAAAAGAGGAAACCCAAGAATTAAACCGCCATTCCCTGCTGTTAAAGGATTATGGGGTTGTCCAACTGTGGTTAACAATGTAGAAACATTAGCAGCGGTAGTACCCATTATAAATGAAGGTGGAGAAGCTTATGCTCAAATTGGTGTTGGAAAATCTACAGGTACAAAATTGATTTCTGCTTGTGGAAACATCAATAAACCAGGTATTTATGAAATCGATATGACCATTTCGGTGGAAGAATTTATATATAGCGATGAATATTGTGGAGGCATTCCGAATGGTAAAAAACTAAAAGCATGTATACCAGGAGGTTCTTCTGTTCCCATTTTACCAGCTAATTTATTGCTTACTACTGCTAAAGGAGAAAAGCGTTTGATGAACTACGAAAGCTTGAGTGATGGCGGATTTGCGACAGGTAGTATGATGGGTTCGGGTGGTTTTATTGTATTAGATGAAGATCAATGTATTGTAAAACATACCTACACTTTAGCAAGATTCTATCGTCATGAAAGTTGCGGACAATGTAGTCCTTGTAGAGAGGGAACTGGATGGATGGAAAAGATTTTATTAAGTATCGAAAGTGGTAAAGGGAAAATGAGTGATATTGATTTACTTTGGGATATTCAAAGAAAGATTGAAGGGAATACGATTTGTCCTTTAGGCGACGCTGCTGCATGGCCAGTTGCTGCTGCTATCAGACATTTCAGAGATGAATTTGAATGGCATGTGAATAATCCTGAAAAATGCTTAACTGAAAATTTTGGGTTGAGGCATTATGCGGATCCGGTGTATGTTGCGGGGAGTTAATATGGAGGATTGGTTTCGCGCAAAGTTCGCAAAGGAGCAAGGACGCAAGGGGGTAGATTAATTTGTGAGGATGTGTTTCACGCGAGGTGAAATGTTTGGTTTCGCGCAAAGCACGCAAAGGAGCAAAGACGCAAAGGGGGGAAAAGATGGGATAAATAAAAATTGTTTATGACAGAGAATGAGATTTCAAAAATAGTTTTTGAGATTTGTTTAATGATCCATAAAAAGTATGGACCAGGTTTATTTGAAAGTGTTTATGAGGAAATATTTTGCTATGAATTGAATAAATTAGATATAGCATTTACAAGACAACATGCAGTTTCATTAATGCATGAGGAAATAAAAATGGATATTGGATTTAGAGCAGATGTGATCATTGAAAATAAAGTAATAATAGAGTTGAAGTCTATAGAGATGATACTTCCAGTTCATCACAAACAACTTCGAACGTATTTGAAATTAACGGATTTTAAACTAGGGATGCTTATCAATTTTAATGTGAATTTAATGAAAGATGGCATTCATAGAATTGCAAATAATTTATAAGTTAAGCGTCTTCGCTCCACCACAAGCTTAGTGCAAAACATAATCCTTTGCGTCTTTGCTCCCTTGCGAGCTTTGCGCGAAACAAAAACAAAACAATGCGTCTTCGCTTCATCACAAGCTTAGTGCAAAACATAAACCTTTGCGTCTTTGCTCCTTTGCGAGCTTTGCGCGAAACAAAACAAATAAATGCTGAAAGCATTTTGAGAAATAAAATAACTTAATCGTTCAATGGAAGCCGAAATAAAAACAATAAAAGTAACCATCGACAACATCACCATTGATGTAGCACCAGGAACATCAATCCTGCAAGCTGCTCGTATGATTGGTGGAGATGTAACGCCCCCTGCAATGTGCTACTACAGCAAGTTGGAAGGAAGTGGCGGAAAATGCCGTACCTGTTTGGTTGAAGTTGCAGCCGGCTCAACTGCCGACCCACGCCCAATGCCAAAATTAGTGGCGAGTTGCCGCACAGGTGTTATGGATGGCATGATTGTAAAAAACATGACCAGTGAAAAAGTACCAGATGCAAGAGCAGGCGTGGTTGAATTTTTACTTTTAAATCATCCTTTAGATTGCCCCATTTGTGATCAAGCAGGCGAATGCCATTTACAAGATTTGGGATATGACCATGGTAAAGAAGGTACTAGATATCAATTTGCCAGAAGAACATTTAAGAAAGAAGATATCGGTCCATACATCCAATTGCACATGACACGTTGCATACTTTGCTATCGTTGTACTTATGTTGCAGATCAAATTACGCAAAAGAGAGTTCACGGAGTAGTAGATAGAGGCGATCACGCAGCAATATCAACCTATATTTCAAAAGCAATCGACAATGACTTTTCTGGAAATATGATTGATGTTTGTCCTGTAGGCGCATTAACAGATAAAACTTTCCGTTTCAAAAATAGGGTTTGGTTTACCAAGCCAATGGATGCACACCGCAATTGCCAAACACCAGGTTGTTGTGGAAAAGCAACATTATGGTTACGTGGCGATGAAGTATTTAGAGTAACAGCGCGTAAAGACGAATGGGGTGAAGTGCAAAGCTTTGATGGTAAACCAGGTTGGATTTGCAACACTTGCCGATTTGAAACCAAACAAACATCAAGCTGGACAATTGAAGGATTAACCACGATTAGTAGACACTCTGTGATTGGTGCCAATAAATACAAAACATTGGAAATGCCAAAGGAAACAGTGAAACAAGTAATGCATGGTCAAGAACCTAAATTACTCATGGACATTCATAGTGTGAGCGGTGTAAATAATCCGGACATTCATTTAAGTGAAATAAATGGACCGGCTCATTCATCAGATTTTAAAAAATAATTAGATGCTTTTAGCAATCGATTTTGCTTTATTGTTGGAAAAATTAATTTTAGTTGTGGTAGTCATATTTGCCTCATTGGGTATTGCGATGTACACCACTTTTGCTGAAAGAAAAGTTGCGGCTATTTTACAAGATAGAAGAGGACCAAATCGTGCGGGTCCTTTTGGACTTTTACAACCACTTGCAGATGGAATGAAATTGTTTTTTAAAGAAGAAATTATTCCTAATTTTTCTTCGAAATTTTTATTCGTAATGGGGCCAGCTTTGGCAATGCTTACTGCATGTATGACAAGCGCAGTAATACCTTGGGGCGATAAAATAGATTTTTTTGGAAGAAGTGTAGATCTTCAAATTGCGGATGTAAATATTGGAATACTATACGTTTTTGGTGTTGTGAGTTTGGGCGTTTATGGAATCATGATAGGTTCGTGGGCAAGTAACAACAAATTCTCTTTGATGGGTGGTTTGCGCGCAGCATCTCAAATCATTAGTTATGAATTAGCAATGGGAATTTCTTTAATTGCTTTATTGATGATAACGGGTACGCTTAGCCTAAAAGAAATGGTGGTACAACAACAGCATGGATATTGGAATGTAGTACTACAACCACTTGGATTTTTAATATTTCTAGTGTGTGCATTTGCTGAATGTAACCGTACACCTTTTGATTTGCCAGAAGCAGAAAATGAATTGATTGGTGGATAT
>CALQKL020000174.1 GCA_943331145.2 Chitinophaga pinensis | reverse complement strand
TGGAGTATTGTGATTGCTAAAGCGATGTAAAGCCATTTTTGCATTAGGAGAAATGTCATAATCATGTGTACCTTTTAATACCCCATTACTCAATAATTCCATTGGTTCATCTTTGGAAACTTTACCAGCAGGTGCATTTATTTTTACTCGATATAAATAAAGTTGCGTCGCATTTTCTGGTGATGCGGTAAAATAAACATAGTTATTCACTTCGTCTATTGCTTTAATTTCGCCAATGTCAAAATTGCCTTTTGTTAGTAATGAAGTGGTTTTACCATCTTTACTAATTTTATAAATATGGCGCCAACCATCTTTTTCACTTACCCATAAAAAATCTTGTTTATTGTTTATCCAATTCCAACCTACTGGATTATCTGTATTCATATCCACCCATGCTTTATCATTTTCAGCCCAAAAAGTTCTAGCATTTCCATCAGCTGCATTGCAATAAATTAATTTGCTCTCTTGTTGTCTTCTATCTATCTGCTGAACGATGATTTCATTAACACCACTCCACTCCATTCTGGGTAAATAATTTTGCCTTGGGTCGCCTTCTACCTTCATCCATTTTGTGACACCATTTGCCAATAACACTACCCCTATTTTAGCAGAAGATGGCGCATCACCAACTTTTGGATATTCTACAGGAATTATTTTGGAATACACAGAATCTGTTGTGTTGATCATATAATAATCCCTGATTTTATTGGCATCAATTTGCCAATAAGCAATAGATTTACTATCTGGTGACCAACGAAATCCATCTCTACAACCAAACTCTTCTTCGTAGACCCAATCGAATGTGCCGTTTATTAACTTTCGTGTACCATCAATCGTTAGTTTCTTAATTTTAGTTGTTGCCAAATCTTCTGAAAATATATTGTGTTCGCTCACATAAGCTACTTGTTTACCATCAGGTGAAAACTTAGCAAACATTAATGATTGCGCTGGTAAATTTTTTCCAAGCTGATATAACTTTTTTGAAGCGATATCATATACCCAATAATCGCCCCTAGTTTTATAACGCCAAACTTTTGCCGCATTGGTATAAAGTAAAATTTTCGTGTTATCCATGTTGAATGAAAGCCCTTCTATCAATAAGGGTGTATTGCTTCCTGGAGGTGTGCATTGTGCGCTTGAAAGTACCACCGTTTCGATCTCTTTTTTAACATCCACTTTTACAATTTCTCCATCAACTATTTTCATATAACTCAATCCATCTTTTGCCCATACAATACCTTTTCTCTGTGCATAAGAAATTTGAATAAAAGCAAATAAAAACAAAACAATCGCAGATAGAGTTTTTAAAATACGCATATCAATATTTTTTCAGTAAAAATTAAAGATTAAAATTAGTAAATACTTAATCAAATATAGCTTATAGAAAAAAAGAAACTTAAATTTGTTTTACATGAATAATATGGAATCAGCAAAACTCAGATTAGACAAATACCTTTGGTCTATACGTTTGTTCAAAACCAGATCATTGGCTGCAGAAGCTTGTGACAAAGGAAAAGTAAAATTGAATGGAAATAGTTTGAAACCAGCAAGAAATGTTCAAATTGGTGAAGAGTATGAAATCAGAACAAGTGAAAAAAAATGGTTGATTAAAGTATTGGGATTATTACATACTAGGGTTCAATATTCGGAGGCAATAAAATATTATTCGGATATTACACCAGCCGAAGAAATGGATAGAATAAAATTTGAAGCCGCATTTTTTCAAACTGGAAAAAGACAAAGTAAAGTGGGAAGGCCAACAAAAAAAGACAAACGAGATTTAGATGAATTTTTAGATGTATAAAACACCATTTAATTAAAAAATGAAAATTGATATTATAACCGTAGTTCCTGAAATATTAAGTGGCCCATTTTCGCATTCGATTATGAAACGTGCGCAAACAAAAGGATTGCTTGAAGTAAACGTTATTAATTTACGCGAATACACCACATACGCAAGGGCGCAAGTTGACGATTATCCATTTGGTGGAGGTGCGGGCATGGTCATCATGATAGAACCCTTGGTAAATGCGTTGGAAGCCCTGCAGAAAACGACACTGTATGATGAAGTTATTTTTTTAACTCCCGATGGAGAAACATTTAATCAAAAAATGGCTAATCAACTTTCTTTAAAAAAGAATTTATTGATGATTTGTGGACACTACAAAGGAATAGACCAACGATTTAGAGACCATTTTGTCACAAAAGAAATTTCGATTGGCGATTATGTTTTGAGTGGTGGAGAGCTTGCTGCGGCTGTACTAACGGATAGCATTGGACGATTAATCCCTGGGGTTTTAAATGATGAAACATCTGCATTAAGCGATTCATTTCAAGACGACTTATTGGCACCACCGGTATATACCCGACCTGAAAATTATAAGGGTTGGAAAGTCCCAGAAGTTTTGATGAGCGGCAACCACAAAAATATAGATCAATGGCGTGCTGAACAATCTTTGGAAAGAACAAGATTGAGAAGACCAGATTTATTAAATGAATAATTATTTTGTAATAATTGCACTTCCACAACTATCCGGTAATGGGACAAAACTGATGTTGTTTTCCGAACAAAATTTTATCACCGCTTGCTTCGCACCTAAATAGGCATCGTTGTTAAAGTCGTGAACAAATATATATCCTCCTTTAACCAGTCTTGGATAAAAATATTGAAGTCCGTTGTAAATTGGATCATACAAATCAGTATCAATACTTACAAAAGCAAATGTTTCTTCGAGTCCTTTTGCTGTTTCTGGGAAAAAGCCTTCTTTAATGATGCATTGATTTGGATGAGGCATTATGGCTAATACATTTTTTACAGAGGTATTGCTAAAATCCTGATCCCCGTGAGAAAAATTGTTGGATTGTTCTGTTTTAATATCTGCTTCATCAAACCCTTTGAATGTATCAAAAAGATATAATTTTCTATTGGGAAAATACTGATTGATATAACGCGAAAACTTTCCTTTATAAACGCCCAATTCTGCCACAGCGCCAGACAAATTAGATGATTCAATTTGATTGGAAACGAGTTCTAATGTTGAAAGTCGGATATAATCTAAATAATTTCTATCGTAATCTCTTTTTCTGTTTAAATAATTTAAAGAGTAATTGATACGTGCTTTTTGGGCATTAAAAATTTGTCCAAATAAAAAATTAAATGCTTTGATTAACATATAAAATAGATTGTGTTGCGAATGTAAATTATAAATATTAATTTTTGCAGAATAATAGAATCAATAAAATGTTTAGATTTATTAAAAAACAAGCATGAATCATTTTTCCATAACGGGCAACATTGTAGATATTCACTCCAAAAATATATTTTGGGGAACAGTTCAAATCAAAGGAGAAAAGATAAGTTCAATTACCAAAGAAGGCGAAATCAAACGAGGTGAAAATTATATTCTGCCTGGGTTTATAGATAGTCATGTACATATTGAAAGTTCAATGTTGGTACCATCTGAATTTGCCAAACTTGCAGTTGTTCATGGAACAGTTGGAACAATAAGCGATCCCCATGAAATAGCCAATGTATGCGGAATAGATGGCGTAAAATACATGATTGAAAATAGCAAAACAGTACCATTCAAATGTACGTTTGGCGCGCCAAGTTGTGTACCAGCTACCATTTTCGAAACCGCTGGCGCAACATTAAACGCAAGCGATGTAGATCAATTGCTGAAACTTCCTGAAATAAAATACCTGAGCGAAGTAATGAATTTTCCGGGTGTATTAAATGGCGATGAGGAACTGATGGAAAAAATAGCAAGTGCAAAAAAATACAATAAAGTTATAGATGGTCATGCCCCAGGATTGATGGGAGCAGATGCAAAAAAATATATAGATACTGGAATAAGTACCGATCATGAATGTTTTACAGCTGCAGAAGCAATGGATAAATTAAAATATGGCATGAAAATCCTGATCAGAGAAGGAAGTGCCGCCAAAAACTTTGATGCGCTAATTGGTTTGATGCATGATCATTCAGATATGATGATGTTTTGCAGTGATGATAAACATCCCGATAGTCTTGCTTTAGGCCATATCAATACTTTATGCGCAAGAGCTGTAAAATGCGGAATCGATATTTTTAAAATATTAAAAGCGGCGTGCATTAATCCGGTTGAGCATTATAAAATGGATGTTGGGTTATTAAAAGTAAATGATGCCGCAGATTTTATTATAACAAAAGATTTGATTGAATTTGAGGTAATACAAACTTTCGTAAATGGAAAACTTGTAGCAGAAAATGGAAAATCTTTAATCCACACAACGCCTGCATCAATTATCAATCAGTTTGATTGTACTGAAAAGTTAGCATCAGATTTTGAAATCATTTTTAATGGAGAAAAAAAAATACATGCAATAGAAGCTTTAGATGGTCAATTGATTACAAATAAGTTGTTGGTTTCTCCAAAAGTTGTGAACGATAAAATTGTTGCTGATGTTGAAAATGACATTTTGAAAATTGTTGTTGTAAACAGATATAAAAATGCGCCTATTGCAAAATCTTTCATTAAAAATATCGGCTTAAAGAAAGGTGCGCTTGCATCTTCTGTAGCACATGATAGCCATAATATTGTTGCCGTTGGGGTTGATGACGAATCTATTTGCAAAGCGGTGAATGCCATTATACAAGCAGGCGGTGGCGTTAGTGCTGTAGATGAACACCAACTAAAATTATTAAAACTTCCAGTTGCTGGATTAATGAGTAATGAAGATGGATATAAGGTTGCAGATGCGTATACCGAAATAGATCATTTTTCAAAAAATGAATTGGGCAGCCATTTAAGTGCACCATTTATGACACTTTCATTTATGGCTTTGTTGGTAATCCCTCACTTGAAAATTAGTGATCTTGGACTATTTGATGGAGATCGTTTTGAATTAAAAACTATTTCGACACTTTAGCATTGATTACATTCAACTTTACATCACTTGACCCTTTTGGCGCATAGAATTTGGATTTAAATTCAAGGGTTTCACCTGGTTTTACTTCATTGTAAATGGT
>CALQKL020000173.1 GCA_943331145.2 Chitinophaga pinensis | reverse complement strand
TTTATTAAGCGTGTAAAAGTATCATCGAATTCAAATGTGAACTTAGGTGCGGATTTGAAAGCGGGTGCTTACATGCTAGAGGTAAGACAAGGTAAGGAAGTGAAGACGGTAAGGGTGATGAAGTTTTAGTAGATAAGGTTCAAGAGGTTGGTGTAAGGGTTGAAGATTTTCAACCCCTACTAAAAATATAAAAAATCCCGGTTGCGAAATGCAGCCGGGATTTTTTTGTTTCGAATTTTTAGTACCCAATATCCCGCATCCACTAATGGGGATTGATATTATTAAGCGATTTTCTCTTTTTAAAAATACCAACATGTAGGTATTTTCTTTTTCGTTTACAAACTCTACTTTGCACAAGTAATATTATAACATGAAAATCGATGATTTTCAAAATCTTTATTTCCATTAATCCCAATTTATTATGAAAAACATTTTGCTTGCCTGCTTTCTTTTATTATTATCTGTTTCGTTATTTTCTCAAAGTCAAAACCTACAGGACAATTATGCTTCTACAGGTTATTTCTTTCATCCAACAGCTGGAAGGATGATGAGCGCTACAAAGACGATAACCCAAATTAGTACGAATCGGTATCAAGTTTTTTTGGGTGATTTGGGTGGAAGTAATTTTCAGTTTACGTTTGAAATTAATGCTTCAAACAATTTGGTAAACTGGGCTGCTGCAGGTGCTACACCAGGCAGTCCTCAGAGTGGATTTATGAGTGCAGATAATTTAGGCGGTTTTTCTTTTTATCCAGGCTTAACCTCGGGGTACGTTCACAACACATACAACAATAGATATGACCCGATTACTAAAACCTTTTGGTTGCATTATGGGTATCAATCAGGGGCAACTTCAGAAAGTCAGTATCAGCGTCAAGTATATGAAAAATTGCAGTTGATTATAACTCAAAACATTACGAGCATAAGTGATACTATTGGAACATTCAAAACGCCAATTACCATCACGGGGTCAGGATTTACAGACATGATTCCTTATTTTAGATCTGCTCCAAGTCTTGTTGATAGTTTTCATATTGATTCAGATACTCAGATTCGTTTATGGGTTGGATCTGCAAATCAATCGGGAGCATATAGACTTTACGTAGGTTCAGACTCTGCAGATTATAATTTCAAGTACACAAGACCTACGATTATAGACACGCTTTGGCATTCAATGGGAACGGGTACAATTTTTCCAACACAAGGAAATATGCGTGAAGTAACTTCTGCAATTACAACTTCAGGAGTTCAGTTTGTGGCTACTATTGATTCATTATCGAACATTATTTTCGCACAATATGATAAAGGAAGTTGGCTTTCTACTTCATCGGACATAAATATTTCCGGTGCAAAAGCATCTTCTTTATCCATAACAACTACGCCAGAAGGAGAGCCGGTGATTGCTTATGTAGACTCTGCTTTATCCAATTTGATTGTAGTTAAAAAAAGAATCAATGGATTGTGGACAACACTTGGTACTGGAGGTGTAGCAACACATGTTTTGGCAGGAAAAATACAATTGGGTACAGATGCATTGGGTAATATTTATGTTTTATCCAGTGTCAGCATTCCATCCTTGGGTTATTCGGCGTCGGTATATAAATATCCAAGAGTTGTAGACAATCCATTTAATGCATGGACAAACTTGGGAGAAGCCGTTAGCGGTGCTGCAAATTTTATAAGTATGGACATAGATCGGTTAACCCAAAATATTTACATTGCTTATATTAGTTCAACGACCGGACAAGCGAGTGTACGTAGTTATCAATTCAGTAATTGGACAACCATTGGCAACACAAATTTTTCTACAGGATTTTATGGAGCATACTATCCAACTATAAAAATAGATCGTAATGGAGTTCCATTTGTTTTGCTTCAAGATGATGACGGGTTTGAAAGGTTATCCCTTTTTAGATTTCAGAATGCAATTTGGAACAAAACGGGATCTGATAAATTCAGCGGAGGAAGGTCTTATAATCCAAGTATTGTTTTTGATGCAAATAATCTACCTGTAATCTCTTTTCAAGATGGAAGCTATGCGAATAGGATTTCTGTCATTAGGCAATTGGCTTCTGGCAATTGGGAATTTGTTGGTAATAGGTGTGGAATTAACACATTAAATAGGCAAGTTGATTTCCAATTGGATTCAAGCGGACGTCCCCTTATGGTATACATAGATCAAAGTGATGGCAGGATTGGTTGCAGAAAACTAAGGTCAACACAGCAGAGATCAGATTTATCAGGATCTTATCAAGCGGAAGGCTATTTCTTTCATCCTACAGCTTCAAGATTAATGAATCAAACCAAAATTATAAATCGGGTTTCATTGGATCGTTACGAAATGACATTGGGTGATTTGGCATCTGTTGGTTATGCATTCCAGTTTTCGGTAGATGCAGATAACCATCTTGTAAATTGGAGTGGAACAAGTGCCGCAATCTTTGCTCCATCGTCAGGTTTTATGACAACGGACAACCCAGGCGGTTTTACTTTTTACCCCGGAGCCACAGGACATTATTATAATCAAAATCGATTTAGTAATAGGTACGATGCAAACGCAAAGTCTTTTTGGCTACATTATGGTTATCAAGGTGGCGCATTGACTCAAGCTCAATATCAACGTCAAATTTATGAACGAGCTACATTTGTTCCTCCGATAGAAATAACCAACATATCGCCTACCTCTGGAACATTTGGAACAATGGTAACCATTACGGGTACAAGCCTTGGTGGTTGGACACCAGTTTTAGGTTACGAAAACAATCAAAATGCAATAGATAGTTTTGTAATAGATTCTGATACGCAACAGCGTGTTTGGATTGGACATTATAATAAGGATACAAGTTTACCATTTAGAATTGGCAGTTCGGTTTCATCTTTGTTTTCATATACGCGCCCAGTTTTTAATAATAACACATGGGAGTATGTAGGTAATCCAGGCTTTTCAGAAACAAAGGTTTTTTCATCTAATATGACAATGTCACCCACAAATGTACCTCATGTAATTTTTGTTGATAGTATGCTTAGGATAGGGGTAAAAAAATGGGATGGAAACAATTGGATTAATTTAGGTGATGAATATGCCAATGTCTCTGGAATAGGTGGAACAACAGGAAAATCAACGTATGCGAATATGGTTATTGGAACAGATAATCAACCCGTAATTGCTTTTTTAGACTCGTCCAATAATGGATTGATGATGATGAGAAAATATAATCAAAACTCAAATTCATGGTCTACAATTGCAACTGGGATTCCATATAATAATAGTTCCAATATTCCTATGGCAGTTGACAATCAAAATAATATTTATGTACTGTCTTCTATAGTTTCGGGGGCATTTAGGACTCAACGTGTATATCGTTACAACGGCTCAATAGTTGAAAATATGGGCATTGTAGACACGGCAACAACAAACTACGCAACATTAGATGTGGATAGGATCAACAACATCGTTTATGTTGCCTATAGCAGCGCGTTGCCATTGTATCCGCAAGCATCTGTAAGAAAATATAATGGAATAAATTGGGAACCTGTAGGATTGTTGAATTTTACTAACGCGCAAAGGGGCATTTATTACCCAACAATAAAAATGGATAAAAATGGAGTGCCATACATTTTGTTTCAATTTGATGACTATCATGAAAGATTGACAATGTATAAATTTAATGGAACCAATTGGGTAATCAATGATAAATCAGATAGGTTTTCTAAAGGTCATTCTTTTATACCAAGTTTACAATTTGACAGCCAAAATAAACCTTGGGTATCATTTATTGATGCAACCTATTTGAATAATGGGTCTGTACTAAAAAAGACTTCAAACGGTTGGGCATTTGAGGGGGATAGAGGGTTTTTGAATGGACAACTTTCATTAAACGCATTACAACTTGACAACGCTGATATGCCTTACATTACGTTCGTAGATTACGCAAATCAAAACAGAGTAAGCGTTATGAAAAGAAAGCAAGTGATAAGTTTGGTATCAGCTTGTGAAGCTTATGTATTGCCATGGGGTGATACCATTGTGACATCCGGATCTTATGCTCATACATACAATACATCTAATGGCAATGACAGTACATTAACATTTGAGGTAACCATTTTAGATAAAACCAAGGACACAACTACCATAAATATATGCTCTAATAGTCTGCCATTTACGTGGAACGGAAGTAGTTATTCTACCTCGGGAACATACTCGGCAATCTTAACAAACGCTGTAGGTTGCGATTCTATTAAAGTATTGATACTTGTAGTCGACAATAACAAACCATTAGCGCCATCATCAATTACCCAAACACTTGTAAACAATACATGTGGCGAAAGGGTATACAGATATGCTGCGTCAACAACCCTTAATGCTGACGGCTATGCATGGACGTTACCTACGTCTGTTGGAGGAGTTGGAGATGTAATTATTGATTCTGGAGATGCTTCAAATTCAAGAGTTATTCTAGTAAAATATACATCTAACGCCGCTGCGTTAATTACAGACAGTATAAAAGTTAGCGCATTTAGTGGTTGTGGTAATAGTTTGACGAAAGCGGCTAAACTAAATAATGCCGCATTAAATGTACCAGCGGCACCAACAGCGATTACCATTACGCCATTGATTACGAATATATGTGGAAATAGAGTATATCGTTATTCAGTACCATTGTTACCAGTAGCAGGTGGAACGGCAGTAGCTGCAACAGGTTATGTATGGGAATTTGTAGGAAGCTTAGGCTTAAATGCAACGATAGATTCAGGAGATGTAAACAGTCAGAAGATAGTAGTAAGCTATACAAGCAATGCAGCAGCGTTAACAGGCGATAGCATCAAGTTCTACTATACATCAGTTTGTGGCAATAGTTTGACGAAAGCGGCTAAACTTAATAATACAGCATTAAATGTACCAGCGGCACCAACAGCGATTACGATTACGCCATTGATTACGAATGCATGTGGAAACAGAGTGTATCGTTATTCAGTACCAGCATTACCAGCAGGAACAGCAACAACAGGAG
>CALQKL020000172.1 GCA_943331145.2 Chitinophaga pinensis | reverse complement strand
GGTTAATTTAAATTTTTAAAAATCAAAAGTATGTCTATAAAACTAATTGCAGATAGTGGTTCTTCAAAAACAGATTGGTGTTTGTTGGATGGAAAGAAAAAAATACATGTTTCAACTCAGGGTATTAGTCCATATTTTCTTTCTAAGGATCAAATGATTGAAATTTTTCAAAATGAATTGTTGCCTAAGCTGAAATCCAAATTACCAGAATTGATTTATTATTACGGAACAGGTTGCAGTAATCCCGAAAACGTACTATTGGTTAAATCGGCCTTGAGATCGGTGTTTAATAAATCCAAAGTATTTGTGGACACAGACTTAATAGGCGCTTCCAAGGCTTTGTGTGGAAACAATAAAGGAATTGCATGCATTTTGGGAACAGGTTCAAATTCGTGTTATTATAATGGTAAAAAAGTTGTAAAAAATAGTCCTGGCTTGGGGTATGTATTAGGTGATGAAGGAGGTGGGGCTTATTTGGGTAAAAAAGTCCTACAACATTATTTATATGGAACATTTGATCCTGATATGATGGATAGATTTACATCAAAATATCAAACCAACTCAACCGAAATTTTGGAAAATGTGTATAGGAAACCATTAGCTAATAAATACTTAGCTTCATTTGTTCCGTTTTTGATCGAAAATCGCGGTCATTTTATGATTGAGAATATTATTGAAGACGGCTTTAATGAGTTCTTTTTTAATCATTTATATAAGTATCGAGAAAGTTGGACGATGCCAATACATTTTGTAGGTAGCGTGGCATTTGGGTTCAAAGACGTGTTAAAAGAAATTTGTAATACTTACGAATTGCAATTGGGTAAAATAATTAAAACGCCTATGGATGGGTTAATTAAATATCATAAAGATTGATTTTTATTTAAAATCTCCCAAAAACAAATAAGATAGCCATATAGAATTTAAACAATTAAGTAGTTTCAAGAAACTATGATTTATATATGGAAAAAAAAAGAAAAAAATCTTGGAATGTAATTAAGTTATTCGTATTTTCAATTTCTAAACAATTAAGATAAATATTTTAAACAAACCTTCACTTATGAACAACAAAATTTTACTTACAGTGTCGTTGATTGCATCTAGCTTATTTGCTAATGCGCAACACAATAAAACTACTTTTGCGATTACAGGAGATGGAAACAACGATTTCGTTTGGATGAACATTCGCCAAGTGGATATAAATAGTGGCGAAGTGATCAAAACTTTATTTGAACGCAGTAAATCTATATTTACAATCACTGATGTAAATTCGAAAATTACAAACAATCAAAATGCTTTTCCTAACGAAAATATTTTCACTTCTGCTTCGTATCCAACAGGAACATTAGTTGCTGCAGCCGCATATGATAAAAGAAGCAACAAATTGTTTTTCACACCAATGCGCAAAAACGAATTGCGTTGGTTAGATTTAGGATCAGAAACTCCAGAATTTTATACAATGAATTTTGAAGGAAAAAGATCTTTAGATCCAAATGATGAAGCAGCGAATATCACTCGTATGGTTATTGGGGCTGATGGAAATGGTTACGCAATGAGCAATGATGGCAACCATTTTTTAAGCTTTACAACAGGGAAAAGACCTGTAATTTCTGATTTAGGCAATATTGTAGATGCATCATCAAACGGCGGAATGTCTATCCATAACAAATGCTCAAGCTGGGGTGGTGATATGATCGCTGATGCTTTTGGAAAATTATATGTAATTTCTGCAAGTCATGCTGTATTTGTAATTGATATCAATTCACGTATTGCTACTTACAAAGGCAATATTCAAGGTTTACCTGCTGGTTATACTACTAATGCAGCTGCTGTTAATGATGAAGGTGAAATCGTTTTAGCGAGTGCTAATCTTTTTGATGGTTACTACAAAATGCAAATCAACGATTTGAAAGCAGTTAAAATGGTAGGATCGAATGTTAAGTACAACGTATCTGATTTTGCAAATTCAAATTTATTGTTACAAAAAGAAGCGGATAATTTATTAAACAGTAAAGTAGTTACGGCTTCAAATATTCCAGTTGATGCAAAAGTGTTCCCAAATCCGGTAACTTCTTCATCTTTCAATGTTTTATTTGAAAATGCTAATGCAGGAAGATATAGAATCGTATTGACTGATTTAACAGGACGTAACTTGTTAAGCAAAACAGTAAAACTTGGAAAAGGTACACAAGTTGAAAAAATAAATACTAATGCAAATATGGCCCAAGGGGTTTATTTTGTTAGGGTATTAGATGCCAACAATCAAATAATCATCAACGAAAAAATAGTTATTCAATAATTAATTCTGGGTTAATAAGTCAGAGGCTGTCAATTGACAGCCTCTTTTTTTTGAACCGGAGCCACAAATATTTTTGTTTCACAAAAAGGGTTTTGACACAAAGGCACGAAGACGTAAAGGCACAAAGTTTTTTTATAATATAAAGATGCTAATAAATGGAAATCACTTCCAACCTTTTGAACTCATTGCACAAATTGAACCTTTTGAACGTTTTTACCTCACAAACCTCTCAAACCTCACAAACCTCTCAAACCTCACAAACCTCACAAACCTCACAAACCTCACAAACCTCACAAACCTCACAAACCTCACAAACCTCATCTCTTTTAATTAGATTTGCATTTTATAAAAAGTACTACTTATGAAGTATAATCAATTCGTTGCGATGTGGGCTATTACCAAAGCCAGTTTCCGTTCTATTACTCGAAACCCATCTGCAGTGATTTTCAGTTTTGTTTTTCCATTTATTTTTATTTTGGTATTTGGGTTTATTGGCAAAAATGGGGCAAAGCAATCGTATAAAATTGTTATAGATAAATCATCAGACACATCAAATGTTGTTTACAAAACATTGACCCAAATGGATGGTTTGAAAATCGTAAGTTTTCCTGATGAAACTTCCATGAAAACAGATTTAAATAAAGGACGTTTTGCGGGGATTGTAAAAATTGAAAAATCAACGGCAAATGAAAAACAACCTTTTCGGTTGACTTTAAAAACCACTTCTTCAAGCAATGATCAATGGCCACAAGTAAAATCAATGTTGGATGATATGTTAAACAAAATCAGCGATAAAATGTATGTAGATAGGAATAAATACACTTCATTTGAATTTAATCCAGTTACAGATGTGGCGCAGGTTAGGGAGTTTAAAACCATTGATTTTATCTTGCCCGGGCAGCTTGGGTTTTCATTGTTAAGTGCAGGCGTTTTTGGTGTTGCATTTATGTTTTATAACCTTCGAAATACTATGGTATTAAAACGATTTTTTGCCACGCCTATCCAACGGAGTTATATCATTTTAGGCGAAGGGTTAAGCCGGGTGATTTTTCAATTGATTACGGCTGTAGTAATCATTTTAGTTGGATATTTTGCTTTTGGGTTTACATTAATACATGGCTTTGAAACCTTTTTAAATATGATGGTATTGAGCTTTTTTGGATTGGTGGTTTTTATGGGTTTTGGGTTTGTGGTAAGTGGGGTAGCTACATCAGATAGTACGATTCCACCTTTTGCCAATTTAATTACATTACCACAGTTTTTACTTGGAGGTACATTTTTTTCAGTTGATAATTTCCCGAAATGGCTTCAACCCATTTCTCAAGCTTTGCCTTTAACCCATATCAATGCTGCAATGCGTAAGATTGCATTCGAAGGTCAATCCTTATGGGATGTGAAATTTGAAATCGGCATATTGATGATTTGGGGTATTATTGTTTATGCACTCGCTGTAAAATTATTCAGGTGGGAATAGTAATTTATGGATTGCTAACTTGTTTTACATAATCAGATTTCATACTCATTTGGCGTAATTTTAAAACGCCAAAAATACCTTCCTGAATTATCCCCTTGCTCATTTTACTTGCTCCCAGTTTTCTGTCTGTAAATGTAATGGGTACTTCTTTAACTTTAAATCCAAGTTTCCAAGCAGTAAACTTCATATAAATTTGGAAAGCATAGCCGATAAAACGAATGGCATCTAAATTTATTTTTTCTAAAACACCTCTCTTGTAACAAACAAAGCCTGCTGTTGGATCCATAATGGGCATCCATGTAATAATTCTTGTGTATAGTGAAGCTCCTTTTGAAATAAAAATACGGTCAGCTGGCCAGTTTTTCAATGCTCCACCTTTTACATATCTTGAGCCTACTGATACATCGGCACCATCCAAACAAGCTTGATGCAAACGAATTAAATCAATAGGATTGTGCGAAAAGTCCGCATCCATTTCAAAAATAAATTGATACCCTTTTTGTAAACTCCATTTAAAGCCATGAATATAAGCGGTGCCTAAGCCCAACTTGCCTTTTCTTTCTTCTAAAAATAATTGGCCGGGGTATTTAGGGAAAAGACTTCTAACAATGTTAGCTGTGCCATCTGGTGAGCCATCATCAATTATAAGCACATGGAAATTTTGATGTAAATCTATAACCGCAGCAATTATTGCTTCGATATTTTCTTTTTCATTATAGGTTGGTATGATAACTATTTTATCCAACGATTTAGTTTTGGTTGCTAAAATAACAAGATAATTTGAGCAATATAATTTTTAATGATAATTAATTTGATTTTAAAATTGATCGATTCATGATTTCAGTTAATTTTTGTTTGGTGTGTAAAGGGAAATCACCACGCATCATCCAATCGTAGTAATGAGGTTCGCTTTTAAGTACTTCGCTTACAGATTTGCCTTTGTATTTCCCGAAATTAAAAACCTCAACCCCTTTATCATCAAAAGAAAAACGACGTGCATAATCTACAATTTTTTCTTCTCCAATTACAGCGAGTATTGAATCTATACTGCTGCCCAATTGGTTGTAATGTTCCAATTGCGACATAAATACTTCTATAGTTGCGTTAATGTCTACTTCTGCACTGTGTGCATTTATCAATTCTTTTTGACAATAAAATTTATATGCAGCTGATAGTGTACGAGGTTCCATTGAATAAAAAATATGCTGTACGTCTATCATTCTTCTGTTGCTCAAATCTACATCCATGCCTGCGCGTAAAAACTCTTCCATTAAAATCGGAATATCGAAACGATT
>CALQKL020000171.1 GCA_943331145.2 Chitinophaga pinensis | reverse complement strand
TTAAATCGCACAAGATCACATCAGGTTTTTCTGTCTTCAATTTTTCTAAAAGCTCTTCGCCATTATCCGCTTCCATGATAAATTTAATATTTACATATTGGCGCATGGAAAGTATAACCCCTTTTCGAAAGAGTTTATGATCATCAACGATGGCTACTTTTATTTGATTGTTTTCCGTCATACAGTATTGTAAATGTAACAACAAGTTTACAAATTACAAGATGAAATAATCACAGCATGAAATTGAAATTATACGATTGGAATTTTGGGGATTTCCAAAGTGATTTTGAAATAGGTTTGGCTAGGGTCGATTTCAAAAAAGATTTTACCATTTAAAACATTAACCCTGCTGGCAATATTTTTCAAACCTAGTCCTTGAGTAGCTTGATTTAATTTATCAAATTCAGATTGTACAATACCTTTTCCATCGTGATGAATGCGCAAGTATAAATTGTTTCCACTGCAATTTTGGGTGAGGTGAATAAACGCGGCATTACTGTGTTTCAGTACATTGTTTACCAATTCTTGTACCACTCTAAATACCAGCAATTCTTGTTCTACTTTTAAACGATCGCGATAATCGTGAAAGCGCGCACTGGCATTGATAACACCACTGCCATTAATTTTTTGAAACAAATCTGTAGTTGCACTTTCCAAACCAAAGTTCTTTAGTGTAGGAGGCATTAAACTATGACTGATATTGCGAATTAAAAGGATGGCGTCGTCTATGATTTGTTTAGCACTGATAATGCTTTGAAGCTGTTGTGCCTTCTCTTGATTCACTAAATTCTCGTTGAGGTATAAACGAGCTGTCGCTAAAAGCGGACCAGCGTCATCATGCAAATCAGCTGCAATACGTTGTCTTTCTTCTTCCTGAAACCTTATGGATGCGTTTAATAGAATTTGTTGTTTTTCATTTTCCATTTTCTTCATCTCCATTTGGTAACGAATTACTTTGCGTTGATGGAAAATGACAAACACGATGATGCCCACAGCTAAAGTTAGCATGCCTAATGTTCCGATAAACATTAGCTTAGATATACCCGATGGATCTGCCTCTAATAAATGCATAGGTTAATTTGTGTTTGTTCTTGTGGGTTCGAGGTCCAAATCCGGTGCGTAAGATATGGAATTATTTGTTATTTGTGGCGTTTCTTTAAGTAAAAATGACAAAGAAAAAATAATATTCTTGGTTATGGTTACTATGGAAGCTACAATTTGTAGTTGATATTTAAATTGTTTGCTATAGTTTGAATTGGAAAAAAGTAAATAGAAGAAATTTCCAGTGAAGTAAATGAAAATACCTACAAAAATCCAAAATTCTGTATTATCATAAATTGGATTATTATTTACCAATTTCATTTTTTCGTAAAAAAAATAAATTATAAAGATTATGAAAGTTAAAAATTCAAATAAAAAAGGATAAACTGAAAAATCATTTTTAAATACTACCCAAGAGAATATGTGAATAGATAAATAAGGAACATTTAAAAATAAGATGATTTTTTTGAAGAATTTATTCTCTAAAGAATAGTAAATAAACAACGAGAAAGTAAAAAACTCAAGAGTTGAAAATAATTTCAATAGAACTAAATAAACACTCAGATTTTTATTAAAATAAATTGATGTGATAGAAGCAATTGAAAATAGTGCCAAAAAAATTGCATATATAAAAAAAACCTTTAAAGTTTTGTGATTTATTTTTCTAAAAAATAGAATACAAAAAAATAAAGGTATTGTTTCTGATAAAAAAGTAATATATGCTAATTGATTAAGGATAGTTTTATTATTTTATTTTTCCAAAAATAATCAACTAATCTTCAAAAAGCAAAATTTACTCTTTTATCATTTTGTAAAAAACGCTAAAAAGAATAAAACTAGTCCTGATAACATAATAAAAAATTTTTGTGGTTTATGAATAATTGCATCATAAACTTCACTTTTTATATTTTTCGAGCCAATGGTTTGAAATTACCACGTATTTCTACGTTTTGCCAAAAACCAATACCATATTGCGTTTTAGTTAATTTAGCCCCATATTTACCCTAAAAAACTTGGGTAAATGTACGAATTAATCATAGTAATTTTACGATAATATTTTTAGTATCTTTACGAACTTAGTTGGAGAGATTGTATCATTTGTGGAAATTCTTGTGGAAATCTTTAATCAATTAAACCAAATCTATGAATGATAATGTTGAAATTATTTGACATTTGCTTAATTTCAACCCAAACTTTTTTGTTCTTATAATAAAATACAAAACTTACCTTAACCTATGTCTTCAGAAAATCAAATAAAAATTGCAATAGCAGACGACCACAAAATTTTCAGAGATGGCATTAAAATGGCACTTTCCGATAAATTGGATTTAAAAATGCTTTGGGAAGCAGAAGATGGAAAAGATATGATGCATAAAATTTCCATAAAAATGCCTGATGTTTTATTAATGGATATACGAATGCCTGAAATCGATGGCATTAATGCCATTCAAATGATTCGGAAAGAATACGAAGAAATTAAGATTATTGTACTTACCATGTACGACGATCAACAAATGATTAGCAAAATGATGGAGATGGGCGCAAATGCTTACCTTACCAAAACGACCGATCCTGAAGAAATATACGAAGCCATTTTAACCTGCATGAACGATGATTTTTATTTTAATGAGTTGGTAAACAAAGCCGTAATGGGCAGATTGATGCAGAAAAAAAATGTACGTCAACATTACGGAACCAATGTTCCAGTTTCGTTTAATGAAAAAGAATTGAAAATTTTACAATTACTTGCCGAAGATAAAACCACAGAGGAAATATCAAAAACCATTTTCTTAAGTCCCAGAACCATAGAAACGATTCGTCAAAACATGAAAACGAAAGTAAATGCCAAAACCATTGGCGGATTAATCATGTACGGCATGCGCAATAAGTTAATTGAATAAAATAATTATTTGCAACGCAAAGTAATTTTTAAACCCTTACAATTCCGTTCTTAACCGCATAAATGGCCAAACCTACCCTACTTTTTACATCCAACTTTTCAAACAAACTATCTCGGTAGCCATCAATTGCCCTTGGTGATAAATTTAATTGAGCGGCAATTTCTTTATACGTTAAATCGGTGCTTGCTAGTCGCAAAAACTCCAATTCACTTTCGTTCAGCATTGCTTTTTCAACAAAATTTTGATTGTCTGTATTTTTTTGAAATAAATTGGCAAGCTTGCCTGTTGTATCCTGCGAATAATAGTAGCCATTTTCCGAAACCGAATTTAAGGCAACACGCAATTCGTTAGGGTGGGTATCTTTTTTAAGAAAACCTTTTACGCCCACTTTAAGCAATCTAATTAATGCGATTTCCGAATCATACATCGTTAATATCAATATTTTAATCTCTGGATAATTTACATTAAGCCATTTTGCCGTTTCAAAGCCATCTAATATTGGCATGTTTAAATCCAATAAAACGATATCAGGTTTATAACCTTCGCTTAACGCACGTATTAATTCCGTACCATTGTTTAAACTATTGATAACGCTAAACTCTTCAAACGAATGAATTAAACTAGACAAAGCATCTCTTAATAAAGTATGATCATCTACAAGAATAATTTTAAACTTTTTGGGATTCATATATTGGTATGTTTATTTGTATAATAGTGCCGGTTGATATAGAAGAATTTATGGTCGCAAATCCGCCAATGGATTGGGCTCTTTTTGAAATATTGCTTAACCCACTTCCATTGGATTTCTTATTTACATCAAATCCAATTCCATCATCTTCAATACTAACCAAAAGATTGTTGACAGTATAATGTAGTTTGATTAAAATTTGCTTTGCTTGAGCATGTTTAACAACATTGTTTAAAGATTCTTGAACGATGCGAAAAAGCATGAGTTCTTTGTCTAAATCTAGAAACTGGGAATCGCCTTGTACGATTAATTTAAATTGATATAACCCAGATTTATTTAATTTTTCAATTTCATTTTCAACTGCTTTAATAAAACCATTATTGGCTATAAAGTCCAAACTCAAACTTCGGCTCAAATTTCTAAGATCGCTCAACGATTCTGTGATTACTTCAGCAATTTCTTCAATAATCTCTTGCTGATGTTTGTTGTAAAAATCTTGCATCACATTCAATTGTAGTTTTGCAAAAGACAGTTTTTGTCCAATATTGTCATGAATTTCATTGGCGATATGTTGGAAAGTTTGTTCCTGTACTTTAATTTGAGCTTTTAAGATTTCATTCTCGTGCTCAGTTTTCAAGTCTAAAATATTGATCTTGTGTAACCTTCTTTTTTTTTGATATTTAAATACTACTAAAACTATACTAGTTGTTAGAAATACAAATATTAGTGAGCAAATAAACACAAATAAAAGAATCACTTTTTGGTATTCCATAAAATTGCTAATGAATAAGTTATGAAAGAATGCAACACAATTGTTGCAAATGGTGCTATTGAAGCAATTAAAAGAAAAGTGTTTAAATCTAAAGCCATTTTAAGATGCCTTGCAAACAAATATATTGGCATTGAAATTCCTGAACTAATAAATGTGCCAATTGCTATTAAAAATGTTGGAGATTTTTTCAAATCAATGTCGGGATTACTTCTTAGCAATTTTCTAAAATAAATAATCGAAATAATAATAAGTCCAAAATTTGCTAAACTTATAGAATAATATTGTTGAAATTTATGATCTATATAAATTGAAAAAGCGAAAAGTAAAATCATAAAAACAGTTGAGCTCTGAAATAATGTCTTTTTCATTTTTTTAAACTCTTCATTTAAGATGAAAAGACATAAAAAAATAAAATGTGAAAAAGACTGAATTAAACAAAAAGATTCTATAAAATTCCAATTATTAAGACCTAAAGTTCTTTTTATTTCTAATAAAGAACCAAAAGTCAGCATAGAAAATAAATAAGCAAACAAATATTTATACTTACTATCAATGTTTCTTTTTTTTATTAATATACTTACTAAAACAAAATTTAATATTAGCGCAACGTTTGCAACATTGTATAATATTTTAAATACCATTTCCATACCCACAACATTACACC
>CALQKL020000170.1 GCA_943331145.2 Chitinophaga pinensis | reverse complement strand
GGCGTAGCAACGGGATTAAATATTGCTGCAAAGTTGGCAATAAAAGATAATTATGATTGGTTACTTACAATGGATCAAGATTCATCATTTAGCAATGATAATATTTCAAAGTACGAAGATGTGTTTAATCAAATTAATTCAGATGTAAACATAGGGATAATGTGCCCGTATACAGGAATTAGCGATAATATGCCTGATATTATTGAAAATGAGCACTCTATAACTTCTGGAAGCATAATTAATTTAAACGCATATGAAAAGGTAGGAGGGTTCGACGATTATCTTTTTATAGATGAGGTAGATGCTGATTTTTCTTACAAAGTTGTCATGAATGGATATAAGGTTTTAAAATTTCCTAATATACATATGAATCATAAATTGGGTGAAAGTAAATTACTTGGATACTTTAATTATTTTTTCAAAAAGGAAAGAACCATCCACAATTCATTTAGAATTTATTTCATGGTTAGAAATTATTTTATAATCAGATCTCGATTCATCAATACCTTTCCAGAGATTTATAAATTTCGAGATCAAGATTTTAAAATAATGATTAAAAACAATCTCCTTTTTTCTAAGCATTTTTTTAAAACACTAACCAGAGCAGTAAAAGGATATATTGACTATTTGAAAAAAAATAAAAATTAAAATCGAGCTACATTAATTTATCTGAGGGAAAAGATGGCTTTTGATAAATTGAATTATTAGGGTCTTTATATTGTGAGTTATCAAAATTAGTATTCGTTTTTTGTAATAATACAACTATATGAAAAGGATTGAAATGCGAAACATCACATATTTTAAAATTCAAATAGTCCCCAATTTTTACAACTAAAGGTGTGTTGAATACATGGTGATGTAAACATCTATTGTTGTAATTATCAGCTGTTCTTGAGGTTAAATTAGCTAAATCTATTTTAGCAGGGTCTAGCGTTAAATCGTGAAACTTCAAAACTTCTTCAACATGAGTAGTATCACTCTCTAATGTGTTATTGGTGAAATCGCTAATGATATGCTCTAAGCTGGTTACTTGTCTTCTATGGTCAAATGTTTTATCCTTATGTGGCAATATGAGCAAAATAAACCCATCATTTTTTAAAACCCTTTTCCATTCATTAATTGCTTTTATTGGATTTGCAAAGTGCTCTAAACTATGGCAAGATAAAATGAAATCGTATTTTTCATCTGAAATCATGCTTAGGTTATTACCATCAGAAATAAATTGATGACCAATTTTGTCTCCATAGGTATAAGTTTCCCCCTCGGCTATCGAACCTTCCCAAACGGTATTTGCACTAAAATTACATCCATCAAGATTATTAACTATAGGATAAATAGGAAGAAACCCTTTTTTTGTAAATATATTACTTGGCCCACCAATTTCAAGTCCATTTTTGCCTCTAAATTTCGAGATTAGTATTTTGTGATTTTCAATTCTTTTTGGAAAATATTTTCTAAAAAGAATTTCTAAAAATGAAATCATTCTTATGGATTATTATTTTTTATGCAAATGATATTTTCCCCTTTTATGTAAGTAATCCAATCGAAATTAGACATTGTTTTAAAAAAAGCTTTTGAAGTTCCCGGTTTTAACCAATCATGAAGTTCGCAAATGATACAACTTGTATTTTCGATCCACGGCATTGTATTCATTTCGAAAATTTCTTTTTCAGATCCTTCAATATCTATTTTTAATATGGAAATGTTATCTATGTTATGTTCGATGATTAACTGATTTATGGTTTTACTTTTGATAAAATCAGAATCGCTATTTGAATTTGACTCTATCATAAACCCTGCACTTTTTTCTGATTTATTGGATATATTAAGCGTATCTTCTTTATGCCATAGCGCTGCATTAATACACTCAATATTTTTATAATTAGAAGTGTTTTTTAAAAGGATTTGAAAATTCTCTTTACTAGGTTCAATGCATACAATCTTTGCATCTGGAAATTTTTCAGAGAAATAAATTGCGGAAAGTCCTATATTAGCACCGGCATCAATAATCCAATTTGTAGTTGAGTTTTCTGGTAAAGGAAAATGATATTGTTGTTCACAGAAAACTTGCTCGAAAATCAATGGATCTGATTGATCTTTTCTTAAATAAATTTTGTTTTTAAAAGCGTTATTGTCTACAATGAAATATTCTCCTTTTGGAATTAATAAATTAAAGTATGCTTTCAAACCTTTCGAAAATCCAAAAAATCGAATAAGATTAATTAGCTTAATAACTTGAAGTCCAAATGCTCTCAATGTTTTATTTTTAATCGTAAAAGTAAATTATTTGATTTGAAAAAATGAAGTTTTCACTTTTTTTTTCAACAATACACAAAAATTAAAAATTCTTTAATCGCATAAATATGAAGCCTGAAATAAGTATTTGTATTCCGGCATACAAAAAAGTAGATTATTTAGAAAGACTACTAATGTCATTAGAAATCCAAAGTTTCAAAGACTTTGAAATTTTGGTTTCTGACGATACACCTGGTGATGAAATACAATCTCTTTGTGAAAAATATAAAACAGTATTTAACCTTAAATACAAAAAAAATGAAATAGCCCTTGGATCTCCCACAAATTGGAATGCAGCAATTAAAATGGCATCTGGTAAATGGATAAAAATAATGCATAACGATGATTGGTTTGCTGGTGAAAATAGTTTGAAAATGTTTGTTGATGCAACCGTAAAGCATGCTGATTGCGATTTCTTATTTTCTGGTTTCTCCAATTATGGCCATAAAGGATTGATTAATAAATTTATTCCCAATATTCAACTTTGCGAAAAGTTAAAGAAATCACCATTAATACTATTCAAAAAAAACTATGTTGGACATCCAAGTACCACACTAATCCGAAACATTAATATGGATTGGTTTGATGAAAAAATAAAATGGGTTGTTGATTTCGAATTTTATATCAGAGTCATTAAGTCTAGGAAATTCGCTTCAATTCCAAATGCATTAATCAATATCGGAATTCATGATGATCAAATTACAAAACAAGCTTTTAGAAATAAATCAATTGAAATACCCGAAACAATCTATTTACTTAATAAATTGGGATTGACTTCTTTGAATAAAATATATGTTTACGACTATTATTGGAGATTGTTTAGAAATCTCTCAATTCGACGTTTTGATGATTTTGATTATCTATTACCTGAATCTTTCGTTCCGGAAAAAATTAAAAAAATGTTGAATTTTCAATTTAAAATCCCATTGGTAATTTTAAAAGTTGGAATTTTGTCGAAATTATTTATGACACTATCTTTTTTAAAAGAAAGAAATTAAATTGGCCATTTACAATAAAATTTCAAAATGGGTAAATTAAAAAGAATGGTATTAATCGACTGGAAAAAATTGTGAAATAAAATAAATTCAATTGAGCCAAAAGAAAATAAATATCGCTGTCAATTGTTGGGTGCTTCGAAATAAGCAATTAGATGGTATTGGCTATTTTACCGTAAATACACTTCAGCGAATGATTAAAACGCATCCCGAAGTTTCATTTACATTGTTATGCGACAATAAATTCAAAGAAGAATATTTCGAAGGAGATAATGTTTCCATCAAAAGAATTTTCCCACCATTTAGACATCCATTACTTTATATTTTTTTCATGGAATTGGTTTTGCCCATGGTCTTGAAATTCATAAAACCCGATTTGTTTTTTTCTCCAGATGGATATTTATCTCTAATGGCAGGTTGTAAGCAAGTGCCAGTGATACACGATTTAAATTTTGAACATTATCCAAAACAATTACCGCTAAAAAATCGGTTGTATTATCTCTATTTTTTTAAACGATTTGCCAAAAAAGCTTTTCGCATTGCAACAGTTTCCGAATATAGTAAGCAAGATATTGTAACGCGATATCAAATTGATGCAATAAAAGTTGATGTGGTTTATTGTGGCATAAACAGTGGATTTCATCCGTTAACTGATGCTGAAAAACAAGAAGTGAAAAATAAATTCAGTGATGGTAAACCATATTTTTTCTTTGTAGGTTCATTACATCCCCGAAAAAATATGCTTCGACTTATTGAAGCATTTGCAACATTTAAAGCAAATACCAAGAGTGATTTTAAATTAATTATTGCCGGAAGTTTCTATTGGAAAACAGATGAAATGCAAATAGTATTGTCATCCCATTTGTACAAAAATGACATTGTTTTTACCGGAAGATTAAGCGAAGAAGAACTACGTCTTTACTTTGGAGCAGCATATGCATTAACGTTTATGCCTGTGTTTGAAGGATTTGGCATTCCTATTGTTGAAGCATTTGAAATGCAAGTGCCTGTGCTTACTTCTAATATTTCATCAATGCCCGAAGTAGGAGGGGATGCGGCTATTTATGCCAATCCTTTTGATATAAATGATATCGCTTTAGGCATGCAACATCTTTTTGAAAATAAAAACGACCTTATTAAATCTTTAATTGAAAAAGGGAATATTAGAAAAGAAAAATTTTCTTGGGATAAATCTGCAGCTTTACTTTGGCAAACGTTGGAAAAATCAATTTCCGGAATTGATGATTGATGCAGCTTTCTCTGCTATATTATTCCAATAAAAATGTTTGAAAAACGCTTCGTCTATTGGTTCCGTTATTGAATTACATGACATAACCGCATTCGAAAATTCTGTCCAATTGGTGTTTGAAACAATGGTTAATTTTCCGCCTGTAATTTTTTCGGGAACACCAATCGCCCCTTCAACTGTACTTATACATGACATGTTATTTCCCAACGCTTCTACCAATTTGGTTTTAATGCCACCTCCCTCTACAACAGGATTAATGAATATGTCCGACCCTTTAAAGTAAAGCGAAATGTCATCTACAAATCCAGCGTAAACAATGTTTTTATCAGAAAATGCTTTCAATTCATTTAAATCTGCTGGTAAACCTTTTCCGCAAATAATGATGGTGTAATTGAAATTAGCAGCTTCTAACAAAATTGGATTAATATCATAAAGGATATTTTTTAACGCATTCAAATTCGGTGCATAATCCAATGTACCATTAAACAATAAAATTTTATTTGTTGAAGGGATGTTGTGCTTTTGTTGAAGTGCCGTTTTTGCAATTGATTTTTCTTCATTTCC
>CALQKL020000169.1 GCA_943331145.2 Chitinophaga pinensis | reverse complement strand
GTTTAAAATCTATTACACAAGTTGCAGGAGCAAACACACCACGTGTATTAATAGACGATGCATTTAGCATTACTGGAACTGGCGAAGTTTCAAATTCAGCAGGTATTTCAAGAACATCAACCATTTTAACTGCATTACATAAAGCAGTGAATTGCGAACCTGTTGATGAGGGTTCAATAAAATTTCAAGGTCCAAATCACTACTCAACTTTAGATTTTGGAAATGGAGTTTGTGATGCGATTGCAACCATTGCAATAGACAATTATGCGCCTCGTACCATTACATTACCATAAAAGACTTTATATACTATTTTTAAACTGCAGACAATCCGTTTGCAGTTTTTTTTTGCTAAAAATGAATATCTTCATTCAAATTTTAAACATGAGTGTACATATTAATGCAAAACAAGGCGACATCGCACCTGTAGTTTTAATGCCTGGCGATCCATTAAGGGCAAAATACATTGCAGAAAACTGGTTAACAGATGTGAAATTGGTGGCTTCAACTCGAAACATATTTTATTATACAGGCACATACAAAGGCGTTCGTATTACAATTGGCGCAAGCGGAATGGGTTGTCCTTCCATCGGTATTTATTCTTACGAATTGTACAATGAATACAATGTTGAAGCCATTATAAGAATAGGCACAGCAGGCTCATATCATCCACATATCAAATTGTATGATGTAATAAATGTAGAAAATGCTTGTAGCGAATCTACTTATGCAAAATATGCTTTCGAAATTGATGGAGACGTTATTCCGCATCAAGGCAATTGCTTTGGTATTATCAACGATACTGCAAAAACATTGAACCAAACCATTCTTTGTGGAAACATACATTCAAGCGATGTTTTTTATAGAAAAAATCCAGCATTACCTGCAATTGTAACAGCACATAATTGTCTTGCTGTAGAAATGGAAGCTTTTGCTTTATTTGCAAATGCAAAAACACTTGGTAAAAAAGCGGCTACATTGTTAACCATTTCAGATGTTATCCCTACTCATGAACAAATTTCAGCTGATGAAAGAGAGCGTTCACTAAATCCTATGATTGAATTGGCTTTGAATGCAGGGATTCAAATGGTTTAGTAATATGTAGCATTTTTATTGAAAAATAACATCATTCAAAACTTATCTTTGCAGCGAAATTTTTTATCGATTAATTAGACAATGTATGAATGAAAATAATGAAAGCAAAATAAGGGTAAGGTTTGCGCCTAGTCCTACTGGTGGTTTGCACCTTGGTGGTGTTAGAACGGTTTTGTATAACTACCTTTTTGCTAAAAAATATAATGGCAGTTTTATTTTACGTATTGAAGATACCGATCAAAGTAGATTTGTAGCTGGTGCCGAAGAATATATTTACAACTGCTTGAAATGGTGTGGCATTGAACCCGACGAAAGTCCGGAAAAACCAGGAAGCTATGGCCCCTATCGTCAAAGTGAACGTAAGGAAATGTATAGAAAATATGCTGACCAATTAATACAAAATGGCCAGGCTTATTATGCATTTGATACAACAGAAGATTTGGAAAAAATGCGTTCGGAAAATAAAACCGATGACAACCCTTCTCCGCAATACGATTCGCGCATACGGATGAAAATGCAAAACTCACTGGTACTAACAAACGAAGTTGTACAACAATACTTACAAGAAGGAAAGCCTTATGTGGTTCGCATCAAAATGCCTGAAAATGAAATCATTTCTTTCAACGACATGATTCACCATGAAGTGAGTTTTGAATCTAATTTAGTGGATGATAAAGTTTTACTTAAAGCAGATGGAATGCCAACCTATCATTTGGCTGTTGTCGTGGATGATTATTTAATGAAGATTAGTCATGCTTTTAGAGGCGAAGAATGGTTGAGTAGCGCACCGGTTCACATTTTATTGTGGAAATATTTATTTGGTTTAGAGAACATGCCACAATGGGCGCATCTTCCGTTGATATTAGGTCCAAATGGAAAACTAAGCAAACGTGATGGTGCTAAATTTGGCTTCCCTGTATATGCCATGAATTGGACTGACCCACGGAGCGAAGAATTTACAGAAGGTTTTAAAGAAAAAGGATTTTTACCTGAAGCTTTTATTAATTTATTGGCGATGTTGGGATGGAATGGCGGAACAGAACAAGAATTATTTTCAATGGAAGAATTGATTGCACAATTTTCAATTGAACGCGTACACAAAAGCGGTGCGAAATTCGATTATGAAAAAGCGAAATGGTTCAACCATGAATGGATAAAAAAATCTTCTACAGAAGCTTTATATCCTTTGGTAAAAAATCTGTTTGAAACAAAAAATGTAGACACCAAAAACGAAGATTATTTTAAAACAGTAATTGGCTTAGTGAAAGAAAGATGCACTTTAATTTCTGATTTTTATGAGCAGTCTGTATATTTTTTCGAAGCGCCTCAAACTTTGGATGTAGAAGCTGTAAAGCCGAAATGGAATGAAAATAAACAATCGTTTTTTGAAATATTATGTACCCAACTAACCGAATTGAAAGCATGGGATGTAATAGAAATTGAAAATTGTTTCAAAAATTTGGCAACAGAAAAAACAATTAAACCAGGTGAGTTGCAATTACCCATGCGAATTATGTTGGTAGGTGGGAAATTTGGTCCAGCCGTTTTTGAAATTGCACATCTTATTGGAAAAGAAGAAACACTAAATAGAATACAATCAGCATTAACCAAAATAAATAATTAGTCATGCAAAGACCCATTAGAGTATTGGTAGCAAAAGTTGGATTGGATGGCCACGATCGTGGAGCAAAAGTAATCGCTACATCACTAAGAGATGCAGGAATGGAAGTCATTTATACCGGACTTCGACAAACGCCTGAAATGGTTGTAAACACTGCCTTACAAGAAGATGTAGATGCAATAGGCGTAAGCATTTTAAGCGGCGCGCATATGACCGTTTTTCCAAAAATCATTGCACTTTTGAAAGAAAAAGAAATGAATGATGTGTTGCTCACTGGAGGAGGCATTATTCCAGAAGAAGACATGCAGCAATTGAGCGAAATGGGCGTTGGAAAGTTATTTGCACCAGGAACCACCACAACAGAAATAGCCAATTACATAAAAGATTGGGTAGCACAAAACAGAAATTTTTAAACTAACATTATGTATTCAACAATCCTTACAAATCTTGAAAATGGGATACTAACGGTAACCATAAATCGCCCAGATAAATTAAATGCATTAAACAAATCTGTTTTTGATGATTTGAATAATGTGATGGATGATGTAATCGCAAGCAGTGAAATAAAATCTGTCATCATAACAGGTGCAGGCACAAAGTCATTTGTTGCAGGTGCTGATATTGCTGAGTTTTCAAGCTTTGGTAAGGCTGAGGCAATGGAACTTTCAAAAAGAGGACAAGACGTATTTTTTAAAATTGAAAATTGCAGTAAGCCAGTAATAGCAGCAGTAAATGGTTTTGCACTTGGTGGTGGATGCGAACTAGCCATGGCTTGTCATTTTAGAATATGCAGTGAAAATGCAAAATTTGGTCAACCAGAAGTAAACCTTGGTTTAATACCAGGATATGGCGGAACTCAACGTTTAACCCAATTGATTGGAAAAGGCAAAAGCATGGAATTGCAAATGACCGCACAAATTATTGATGCAAATGAAGCATTGAAATTAAATTTAGTCAATCACATTACTACATCCGAAAATCTTTTACCAAAAGCAATAGAGATATTAACTACAATCAATTCAAAAGCACCAATAGCTATAAGTAAAATTATTGAGTGTATAAATATAGCTGTGGTTAGCGATAGCGCGTATACCAATGGCAAATCGGGATATGAAAAAGAAGTAGAATCGTTTGGTGCATGTTTTGAAACAGCGGATATGATAGAAGGCACCACTGCATTTTTAGAAAAAAGAAAAGCAATATTCACAGGAAAATAAAAAATCATGCAATTCAGAATCGAAAAAGACACCATGGGTGAAGTAAGCGTTCCAATGGAAGCATACTATGGCGCTCAAACACAAAGAAGCATCGACAACTTCAAAATCGCACAAGACATCAACAAAATGCCAAAAGAAATCATTGGTGCATTTGCTTATTTAAAGAAAGCTGCTGCATTAACCAATTTTGATGCAGGTATTTTAACCAAAGAAAAATGTGATTTAATTGGGAAAGTTTGTGACGAAATTTTAGAAGGAAAATTAAATGATTATTTTCCATTGGTGGTTTGGCAAACTGGAAGTGGCACACAAAGCAATATGAATGTAAATGAAGTAATTGCTTATCGTGCGCATGTATTAAACGGCGGACAATTAACCGACAAAGAGAAATTTATTCATCCAAATGATGATGTAAATAAATCACAATCTAGTAATGATACTTTTCCAACAGCGATGCACATTGCAGCATACAAAATGCTTTTGGAAACAACCATCCCAGGAATTGAAAAACTAAGAGATACATTGGATGCGAAAAGCAAACAATTTATGCATGTGGTAAAAATTGGTAGAACCCATTTTATGGACGCTACCCCACTAACGGTTGGTCAAGAATTTAGCGGATATGTATCTCAATTAAATCATGGTTTAAAAGCGATAAAAAACACTTTGGCTCATTTGAGCGAATTGGCTTTAGGTGGAACTGCTGTAGGCACTGGAATTAACACACCTGAAAATTACGATGTAAATGTTGCCAAACATATTGCACAATTAACAGGTTTACCATTTGTAACAGCAGAAAATAAATTTGAAGCATTGGCCGCACATGATGCCATAGTAGAAGCACATGGCGCATTAAAAACCGTTGCAGTAAGTTTGATGAAAATTGCAAACGATGTTAGAATGTTGTCATCAGGCCCAAGAAGTGGAATTGGTGAATTGTTTATTCCGGATAACGAACCAGGATCATCAATAATGCCTGGAAAAGTAAACCCTACACAATGTGAAGCATTAACCATGATCGCAGCACAAGTGATGGGAAATGATGTTACCATTGGGATTGGTGGAAGCAACGGACATTTTGAATTGAATGTTTTTAAGCCTGTAATGATTTTTAATTTTTTACATAGTGCAAGATTAATTGGAGATGGCTGTATGAGCTTCAATGAAAAATGCGCGATTGGT
>CALQKL020000168.1 GCA_943331145.2 Chitinophaga pinensis | reverse complement strand
GTGAATTGATTAACCTAAAAATCAGCAGTCTTTATCTGGATGTTGGATTTATAAAAGTAATTGGGAAAGGCGATAAGCAGCGTTTGGTGCCCATTGGTTCGGAAGCCATTAAGCATATCGATATTTATAAAAAAAATGTACGAAACCACCTCATGATTAATAAAGACAAAGAAGATTTTTTGTTTTTAAATAGGAGAGGGAGTCAACTGAGTAGGGTAATGATATTTTTGATTTTGAAAGAGCTTGTAAAAAAAGCAGGGATTGAAAAAAATGTTTCTCCTCATACGTTTAGACATTCATTTGCCACACACTTGGTAGAAGGCGGCGCCGATTTGCGCGCAGTACAAGAAATGCTCGGCCATGAAAGCATTACCACTACCGAAATATACACGCATTTGGACAGGGATTTTTTAAGGTCCACGCTACAACAGTTTCATCCGGCGTTTAGGAGGTGAGGGAGAGGACAATAACTAAAATCTATTCATTCATCATTTATTTTGCTTAATTATCCTTGCTGTCAGTATCAATAGTTGTATTTGCCGATTGTTTTCGGAATAATTCTAGATAACATCCTATTTGTAAAAAGTCTCGACCAACTTCATCATTTATTTTGTAGTCGAATTGTTGTATATATCCAATTTGGAAAGTTGTTGCTTTTGAGGGTTTATAATTGAATGCAAACAAAAATCTGTTTCTCTCAAAGTATGGTTCTTTGTTTGTAAAAAAGATCTCATTGCTTGCGCTAACTTGAAAGGGTTTGTAATCTTTTTGCGCTTTTCCAAATGGGTAAGAAAAACCAAATCTGTATCGAAAACGGTTGCGGTAGCCATTACTGGTAAATCTAAATTCTGCACGATAGCGTTGTTCAATTTTTAACTGGCCAATTGACTGAAAAAGAATTACCTGAGGCCAAAGTCTGAATTCATCATTATTCTTTGGCAAAACAAAATTCCCACCTTCTTTATAAGTTTGGTAACTGCCCGCACCTAAAGTTAGTCTTACATGCTTGTGAGCTTTGTAGTTAATACCGGCCTTATATTCGTAATAATGAAAGTTGTTATAAAATTTTAACGAACGCAATTGTGTTTCTCCAAATGCACTCCACTTTTCGTCAATATTGTATTTTACATTAATGATATTCCAACTACCAAGGTCAACAGCTTGTGAATATGTGTTATTAAAAAAACAAATCGAAAGTATGGGTATAAATAATATTCTCATTAAGTATGGGGATCGGTTTTTTCTTTGTTTTCTGAAACTGAAAATGATTTGTCAAAAAAATGTGAGTTAGGTATTGTAATTATTTCATTGTCTCGTGTTTTTAGGTAAACAAAAAAATAATTCAATTCAATTACTACTCCTTCATAATTATAGTCTTTGTGTAATAATTTTATGGAGTCTCCTAATTTTACTGGGTGATTAAAAAATATCAGAATACTTGAAGTAATGTTTGAAAGCAAAGACCATTGAGCGAAAAAGGCAATACCCAATGCGGTCAATATTGAGCTTGCAAATAATGCAATTTCGTTTTGTTTAAATCCCCAAACGCCTGTTAGGAGTATTATCGTGGCAATGGTTGTAAATAGTTGCAAAGATCTAATAGCCATTTTTCTTCTACCTCTTTCTAAACTGGTTTTTTTGAGAAAGTTATTGATTATGGTTTTAAAGGCAAAATACAATAAGATATAAACACCTAAAATGACAAGGGTTTCAATAATTTGTAATTTATAATGTTCCATTTGTTTGTTGTTGTTTTATAATTTTCTTTGCTCAATTAGTCTACAAAGGTTTCTCGAATAAAAGCTACACAAATTGAAAATAGTATTTTTATATTTTCTAGTTATTACAAATTTAAACCTATAAAAAATAAAGCATAGACAAACTATGTTATTGTTTATACTTGTAAACAAACATTTTAGTTGTAAATGAATTTGATATTGCAGATAATGGATAGCCATCACTTCTATACGTGTAGAAATAATGCTCAGTAACTTCTGGACCAGTGCCACTATAAAGTCGCCATGAAAAAGATGTGCGGTTATTTTTTTGTGCCAATTCAATCAGGTGATTGCGAAAATAGAACATTTTGAATCCTAATATTGGTGTTCCTTCCAGTTCAGGTCTGTATAATGGATTGGGTTTTGTATCGTATGTAAATTTGTAAGGATTAGAAATATGACTTGTTACCGTGTCCATATAATTGCTATACACTAAATTATTGTTCACAGTCTGTATGCGATAATCTTCATTCCAAGACCCTTTAATGCTTACGAGTAAACCATTCCTTTGGGTTTGAAAAACAGATGGCGAAAAACTTAAATAATCAGAAACAGTAGAATCGTAAATAATTTTATTCGCCCCATCATAAACAAAATAAGTTGAGTCGTGTGCGATAATGTTATTTATACCATTAGGAGAGAATCGTTCCGTACCAACAATTTTATAAGGAAAACGGCTTGTGCCTGTATAATGGTATTCATCATAAATCCATGGAGGTGTGTCGTTTTGTGTTGAGTCATAACGCAGCAAAGTTGTAATACGTTTAAGACTATCATACTCAAATTTCATTCTATATACGGTATCTCCGTTTTCAATAATAGCAAAATAGTCAAGTAATGTACTGTCACCTGTATATGCATCAGGCGTTGTTTCATTTTGAATATCATTTTCTTTTTGGCAAGAAAATAGAGTATAGATCAAAAAAGTAAAAATGGTTAATTGTCGTAGCATTTTAAATTTTTCAAGTTTGGTTTAGTATTAGAGTAGCCAACTAATTTTCTTCACTAGATTCATATTGCTTTATCAACTCACGAGTTTCTTTGACTTTATCTTTATCTAAAGTTATTGCTATATAAAAGTTTTTGCTTTGAGTAATTAGCATTAATGAGAAAAAAAATAAAGTAATATAAAAATAAGTAATAGAGCCCCTTAATTCCGTTTTACGAAATTTTGTAATTACTTTGGCAACCAAAATGCCAATACCCCAAAAAAATAAAGCTCCAAACAATCCAGAAATTAAACCTACATAAAATTCAGGCGGAATCTCACCATATTCTAATTTTCCAGTTAGAAGACCTGTAGAGTACTTTGAATTGAATTGTGGAATAGCTATAATCAATGGCCATAAAATGAAACCGATAAGTAGTATTGTGTTTTTTGATAATCGCATTTTTATATTGTTTTTTATCTATCTCCAAAATAAATGTTTTTTATACCCTCCCCTGTAAACTCATCTTTTTATTAAACAATCGTATTTACTAAATTGCCTCCTCTGGTCACATTTACGCTATAATCTTTTGTTTTTAATAAAAATTCAGTTTCAATTACCACTATATTATCAACAAAAAGTTTTTGTGAATTTTGGAGTCCCTATAAATTTATCCATTGCTTTACTGTTCCCTATGATTAATTTAACCGTGATAGAATCTTGGTATACAATCGTTTCGAAAATCATTTTGGGCGTTGTATATTCTTTTATAGTCCACTTGTATGTTTGTATTGAATCCAAAACTTTTGTCTGCGCAAATGAAGTAAAACTGAGAATCCTATTAATGTTAACACTATTTTTTCATGATTTATTTTATTTGTTAAGTTTAGTTGGTCATTTATATTTTTAACAATTTCAATATTTAGGAAATAACAATTAGAAAGATATTTTTTTACATAGAAATATAGTTGTGTTTATATTAAGTGGATTATAAAAAAAGTAGAAAATGTTATTTCGTAGATGGTAAAATGAATAATATTTTAATTGTACTCTTGAAACTTTAATTAATTATCAATAATAAAATATCTTATTATTGATTCATGCATTTTTTTGAGCCTGCTAATAGAAATGGTTTTTCATTGTTTTCTGGAAAAACAAGATTTACAGTAATAAGGTCATCATTTGTATATTTTTGCCATTCATTTTCTTTTGTTTTTATCCATTTTTGATTCAATAATTCTAAAGCCGAAATCAATAACTCATCTGTTTTAGGCGTTAGTGAACAGAATTGACTAAGATATTGACTATTAAAAAAATAAGTATTAGTATATTGGTTATCGGAAAAACTGATCCATCTAATATGGCCCTCTTTTGTAAAACCTTCAGTAAAAACTTTGTTTGCTAATTCTTCATGTCTAATTTTATCTTCAGATTTACACAACAGAATTTGACCGTAGTTATTATTAGATATTAAAAATAAAATAATAATAATATATGCATTCTTCATTTGTATTTATCAGTGTTTATAGTGATGACACTTCACTTAAAATTGTTTAATATTTTTTCAGTTTTTTTTAATTCAACAATTAGGTTAATTAAATTATTGAAATCCTTTAGTTAACGAATTTATATTATGACTTTAATTTTACTCTAATATTATTCCCTTATTTGATATTCGTGATTATTTATAATAAAAGCGCGCAAATGAGAAAGAATTTATGAAGGAAATTAAATGAATCCATTTTTTGAGAAGAATTAATACCGTGTTTGCTATTCATTTTTTTCAAAATTGATATATGAAAATTGGATTAGTGTTATCTTTTCCTTCCCAATCCTCACCCCGCAAAACTCACCTTCCCCATACCAACATTCGGAGCGCTTTTGCTTCCATTACCAAAACAACTTCCATCTCCAGCAACCAATTCATTCGCCAACAAAGCAAATAATATCGCTTCCTTTGCATCGGGGTTTATTGAAATGGCTTCCGTGGTGTCTATTTTAATTTCAGGCAAATTTGTTTTGATCGTTTGCATTATCAGTTTGTTGTGCACGCCGCCACCACTGATATATACTTCGCAAGGTTTGTCTGATGTTGTAAATTCTTTTATCGCAGAAGTAAGTAGGGTAGCCGTAAACGCAGTTAAAGTAGCTACCACATCTTGATTGGCTTCTATTTTTATTGCGTTGTCCAAAATGATTTTTTCTACCCATGCCATATTAAACAATTCAGGTCCCGTGGTTTTTGGAAATGTAGATTTTAAAAATGGTTCCTTCAGCATTGCTTCCAACAATCCATTTATTACATTTCCACTGGCTGCAATTTTTCCATCTACATCGTATTTTAACGGTGAAAAATATTGCTTCACCCAAGCATCGACTAACCCATTTCCAGGTCCAATGTCCGTGCATATTAAATCTTCAAATTTGCCATCAGCAGG